>JAPLUA010000189.1 GCA_026397855.1 Verrucomicrobiota bacterium
TGCTCCAACGCACCTACTGACAAGACCGCGGGATAGACGACACTGGGGGACCCCTCTCCCCGGCCCTCTCCCTTGCTGCAGGGGCGAGGGAGAGGTTTCTCCAGTTCCGGGTGTAGTGGATGCCGGGGACTCCTCAGTATACTCCAGCTTCCGAAGAATTCTGTCTTGCACCCCGGCACGGCCCTGCTTCCTTTCCCGGCTTGACGGTCCGGCCAGCGGGCTCCAGAGTTCGCCGGTGCATTTATCCTACATCGAATCCCGCGCATCCCTCCGGCTTAAGCGGGCCGGGCTCCTATCCTTGGCGGCGGCCGTTGGCCTGCTTTCCACCGCCGCCCGGGCCGCCGACGAGAAGGCTCTGGCCATACCCGACTTCACATTCATTCAGGCCAGCGATATCCACACGCCCATGGCCCAAAGCAAGGCCACGATCTCGCGGGTCGCCGGCCTGGGCGAAATTGACCTGGCGCCTTACGGCGTGAAGGTTCCGAAGCCGGGCTTCGCCATCGCGACCGGGGACACGACCGAGTTCGGCGGGGGCAGCGGCTGGTGGCAGGAATACGTGTCGTATTGGAAGGGGTGCGGCATTCCGGTGTATCACGCCCTTGGGAACCACGACAACACGTGGCGAGCCAACATCAAGTCTCTCCGCGACCTGGGCAGCGCGCCCTATTACTCCTTCGACCAGCACAACTGCCACTTCGTCTGCCTCATGACCGCCACCGCCCAGGATCCGCGCCCGTCCCTGGGCGAGGAACAGATTCTCTGGCTCAAGAAGGATCTCGAGAAGGTCGGCCCCACGACCCCGGTGTTCGTGTTCTTCCATCATCCCTTGCCCGGGAGCGAGTTCGCCAGCCGCTACGACTACGACCGCCTGCTGGACGTGCTGCACCGATACAACACGGTGCTCATGATGGCCGGCCATTCGCACGGACATGTGCATCACCTCGTCGAGGGCATAGACCAGACCACCGGCGGATCGACCTTCGGACCCAGCGCCGGATTCGCCGTCATCTCGGTCAAAGACGGCGTGCTGCGCGAGGCTTACTGGAAGGGGGACCTGCCGGCGCCCGGCTTGAAGCTCCTCGAGAAACCGCTGCCGGCACGGTCATCCTATCCCGAGGTTGAGATTCGCTCCCCGGCCTTCCGCGAGACGGGCGGGAGCACGCTGAGTATCTCGGCGAGCCTGGCCGGCGCTGCGGGGGCGGACAAGGCTGCCTACACGATTGATGATGAGATGGAGGGCGAATTGAAGCTGTCGGGCCAGGCCCCGACCTGGACGGCCACCGGCAGCGCGGATGTGGGCAAACTGTTGCCCGGGGCACACTACCTGCGGGTGGATTTCACCAGGGGGAGCGACCACTATACGCACAGCACGGAGTTCTTCTTCGAGCCCGCGAGCCAGCCGACAGCCTGGCGCGCCTACCTGGCAGCCTCGAGCAAAGTCACGCCCGCCGTGGCGGGCGGCGTGGTCTATGTCGGGGATAACAACGGCAAGCTGCGCGCTTTCGACGCCACGACCGGCAAGGAGCTGTGGGCGGCGGATACGGGCGCGGAGATACTGGCCGAGCCCCTGGTGGCCGGAGGCAAGGTCTATAGCGCCAACGGCCTGGGTATTGTTTCAGCATACACGACCGACGGGAAGAAGGTGTGGTCGTTCACGGCGGACGACGCCGTCTATTCCTCGCCGGTCATGGCGGACGGCAAGGTGGTTTTCGGATGCAACAACGGATGGCTCTACGCGGTGGATGCCGCCACCGGCAAGCTGGCCTGGGTCAACAAGGACGGCACCTATGCCATCGAGTCCAAACCCTTTGTCTGGCAGGGCAAGGTCTATTATGGCGCCTGGGACCAATACATTCGCTGCGTTAATGCCACGGATGGCAAGCAGGTCTGGCAGCAGCTTGGCGAAGGCTCGCGCGTGGCCAAGGGCGCCAAACGCTACTACAGCCCGGCCGACGCCATGCCGGTCGTCGCCGGGGGCAACCTGGTCATGGCCGACCGGAACATGATCGTCTCCATCCTCAATGCCGGGACCGGCGGGACGAACAGCTCGCTCAAAGGGATCTCCGCAACCGGCCTGTCCGAGGACGGCAAGTTCGTCTATCTGCGCAAGCTGAACGGTGAGGTGGCCAAGATTGACAGCTCGGGCAAGCAGCTTTGGGCCACGGGTGCCCACGTCGGCGCCATACCGACCGCCCCCACCGAGAAGAACGGGGTCGTCTATGTGTGCAGCGGCAAGGGCACGGTCTCAGCCATCGCCGCTGACAGCGGGAAGATCCTCTGGCAATACCAGGCCTCACCCCAACTCTTCGTGATGTGCGCGGTGGCCTGCGACGGCACCAACGCCTACCTGACATCCTTCGACGGCACGCTCACCGCCATCAAGTGCCGTAAGCCGTAGGGTCGGGGAGAACAGGCTCGTTTACTCGGTTACTACGTGCGTGGCGACAGCCCCGAGCCCAACGCACCAGCACGCGACACGCTCCTTCTCCCTCTCCCCTCCAAAAGGGGGAGGGTCGGGGAGAGGGGTCCGTTTGATCGCATGCCCATACCACCGACATCAAAACGTGCCTCCTCTCCCTGGTCCTCTCCTCCATTCTGAATGGAGGAGAGGGAGAAGAAGCCGCACCCGGCACTACACCAGGTGGTCTGCGGCGTTCACGTCGAGGTGGGCGAAGCAGCGGTCGCCGTTGAGGAACTCGATGCGGTTGTTTTTGTAGCGGAGCCTGATCTGGCCTTTGCCGTCCAGCTCGACGCATGCGCCTTCGCCCAGGCGAATGTTGTTGTTGTGGAGGTTCAAGCCCACCTGGAAGTTGCCGGGCAGATCAATGCCCGTTGAACCCTTGCCCGCAAGATGGATGGCCGTCTCGAAATGATTGCCGCCGTCGTGAACCTGGATGCCGTGCTCCATGGGGGCGGAACCGCCGACGGCCTGGATGTTGAGGCCGATGGCCTTGGTCTCGGCGGGGCCGGTGTAATCGTTGCTCATCTCGATGTTCACGCCCAGGGCCACGCCGCGGTGATGGTTGAAGACCTCGGAATGGAGGCCGGAAGACCACCCTGGACCATGCTTGTGGAGACGGGCACAGACAACGCAGGCGTCGCCGGTTTCGTGATGCGTCTCCAGGCTGGCATACATCGTCCACGGATACGAATTCTTCCCCTTCTCCTGGTGAATGAGCGACAGCACCTCGTGGGTCATGGCCCGGCCATTATTGTCGTCGCCGCGCTCGAAGAGGAGCATGGTGTCGAGCGGTTGCACGGGAGGTTCGCCCTGGCGCATGTGGGTGGTCATGGGATCGCCGGTGGTCTTGGCGGGAGCGGCAGTGGCGCGGCGGCCACCGAACAGGCCCGCGATGAGTGAGATTAGGCCAGCCAGGATGAATTGTCGGCGGCCGCCGGGAGGAATAGTAGCTTTTGTGCTCATGAGGGAATAGGATTACCGCCTTGTCCTATGTCTATGCAACCGTCTTTACAAAGCAGCAAGCTGAGCCGCCGCCGTTTCCTGGGCCTGACCGCGTCAGCGCTCGCGTTCCCCACCCTCATCCCTACTTCTGCGCTGGGGCGTGCCGGCAAAACGGCTCCCTCCGCGCGCATCGCCCTGGGAGTGGTCGGCTGCGGGAGCATGGGAACCGGCAACACCAGTTCCTTCCTGGCCCTGAAGGATTGCCGGGTGGTCGCCGCCTGCGATGTGGATAGCCAGCATCTGAAGGACCTCACCGGCAAGGTCAACCGCCATTATAAGGACCAGGGCTGCAAGCCGTATCAGGATTACCGCGAGCTGATGGCCCGGGGGGATATTGACGCGGTCATGCTGGCCGTGCCGGATCATTGGCACGCGCTGGCGGCCGTCGAGGCCGCCCGGCAGAAGAAGGACATTTACGGGGAGAAACCGCTCGCCCGCACCATTGCCGAGCAGCAGGCCATTGTCCGGGCCGTGCAGGCCAACCACCGCATCTGGCAAACCGGCTCCTGGCAGCGATCCGTAAGCACGTTTCACAAGGCGGCCGAGATCGTGCGCAATGGGTTGATCGGGCAGATTACGCGGGTTGAAGTCGGCCTGCCCGGCGGACAGGGTGGCCGGATCCCGGAGGCCAAGGATATGCTGCCCGGCACCCCGCCGCCCGAGCTGGACTACGAGACATGGATCGGGCCGTCGAAGTTGATGCCCTATATCCGCGGCCGGGTTCACCGGGAATGGCGCTGGAACTACAACACCGGCGGCGGCCACTTGCTCGATTGGATCGGGCATCATTGCGACATTGCCCACTGGGGTTGCGATTTCGACAACTCCGGCCCCGGAACATTCCCGCCGGTGGATGCCGTCTGGAACACCTGCACAAAATATCGCATTGAGCTCAAATACCCCCGTGGCATCACCATGATCATCGCCGGCGGGCACCCCGATATTCACGGCGGCACCAAATGGATCGGGACCGACGGCTGGGTGTGGGTGGACCGGGGGGTCTTTGAAGCCTCCAACGAGGAATGGCGCGACTACCAGCGCCTGCCCGAAGAACTGCGCAAGGTGAAGCTCCCGGTCTCAACCAATCACCAGAGGAACTTCCTGGACTGCATCAAATCGCGGCAGCCCACCATCACGCCGGTCGAGACGGCCCACCACTCGGCCATTCCCGGCCACCTGGGACTGATCTCAATGCTCGTTGGCCGGAAGCTGAAGTGGGACGCGCGCGATGAGCGCATCCTCGGAGACGAGGATGCCAGCAAGCTGCTGAGCCGGCCCTACCGTGCGCCCTGGAAGCTCCCCGGCTATACCGGGTAGCGGCCGACGTCAATCGGCGCGCTTTACCCAGCAACGCAGATCAGCGCCGACTGACGTCGGCGGCTACTGCAAGAAATATCGGGGTTATAGCTTGAACTGCGGGATCTTCAGCAGTTCGCCGCCCTTCATGGCCGACTTGTGCGCCATGATCCCGGCGACCGTCATGTTCAGAGCCTGCGCCACATCCACCAGGGGCTTGCGATTCTGGAGAATGGCGGTGACGAACTCATTCATGAGATGGCCGTGCGAGCCGCCGTGGCTGCCAGCGGGCACCCCGGGCGGCAGCGGCGGACGGTTGATGTCCGGCAACTGCTTCTCCAAGCCTTCGTACTTGCCGTAGTAGGAACCTCTCTCCCCACGAATACGGCCCATCTCTCCCCCGTACCCGGGGGAATCCCAGGCGACACCCATCCGCGCCATGCCGCCCTCGCTGGTGCGAAAGAGGGCGATCTCGGTGCCGAACGGATTCTTGTAGGCGTTGTTGGCCGGCTTCAGGTAATCAATCACGCTCGGCATGCCCATACAGGAAACCTCGGTGAAGCTCCCGCCGGTGACGCCGACATAGTAGGCATTGGAGTGCGTCGGATACCACTGCGGCGGCAGGCCGATGCGCCAGCCTTTGTAGGAATCAATCGGGGTCGGCATGTAGTGGAAATACTCGCCCTTGTAGATCTGCCGCATGGCATAAACATCCTCATGGAAGTAGGAGGTCTCAAACATCATGTACTTCATGCCGGTGGACTTGACGGTCTCGATCAGCTTGTGCGCGTCATCCAGCGACCCATACACCGCGGGCACAGCCGACGCCACATGCTTGCCGCGCTTGAGGGCCTCGATACAGAGCCGCGCGTGGCTGGGGGCATCCGTGGCGATAAACACCGCCTCGATGCGGTCGTCCTTGACCATCTCTTCAGCCGAGGGGTAGGTCTTCTGGCAGGAGACCACTTTCGCCAGCGCCTCGCAGCGATCCGGAACGATATCGGTCACCGCCACAATCTCCACGTTCGGGTGATTCTGGAAGCCGAATGCCGACGAGAACTTGCAGACGCCGTAGCCGGCCAGCCCCACCCGGATCTTGCGGTCGGAAATGGGCTTCCAGGCTTCGGCGCGCGTGTCCGTCTTTGCCGGCTCAAAGCCCTGGATCGTTTTCTCCTGGGCGCGAGCCCCCTGCGGCAGCGTCAGCGCCGCCGAACCCAGGCCCACCGCTTGCAGGAACGAGCGCCGGGTGAGGGAGTTAAGAAGGGATGGTTTCTCCGAAACCGCGCCGGCCTCAGAGTCAAGGTGTGTATTCGATTTCATGCCATCCAGCATGAGCGCCTTCGCCCCAACGTCAAGCCGGAACCGATAACTCTGCCCGTCAGGCGGTTTGAAGCTCGCGCACGAAGAAGGCGGCGAACTCGCCGTGCAAGTGGGGAGGGATGCGGGCTTTGAAGCGGGCGGTCTTGCCGGTGTAATCGCGCTCGATGACCTGACCGACCTCGTGCAGCCGCGCAATCACGACCGACTGCTCGTGCGGGACGGAAAGCTCGATGAACTCCCGGATGGGCCGCAACTGGCTTCCCAGTTCCGCCAGCAGGGCCTGGATGCCCTCGCCCGTGGCGGCCGAGATGGCGACGCCGTGCGGGTGCCGCTCCAGGGAGCGCGTGAGGATGTCCTGGCGGCCCGTTAACTGGTCAATCTTGTTAAACACCATCACCGTCGGCTTGCCATCGGCGCCGATCTCCTTCAGCACCGCATCCACGGCTTTAACCTG
>JAPLUA010000493.1 GCA_026397855.1 Verrucomicrobiota bacterium
CAGGATATCGAGGGTGACATCATGGTGACCCTGGAAGAAGCGATGCAAGGCTCGGTCCGGTCGGTTTCTGTGCGCCACGGGGCGCCCTGCAGCCAATGCGGCGGGGCCGGCCAGCGCAACCGCCGTCCCTGCCCCGCCTGCGGGGGCACCGGCCAGGTCGCCAGGACCGAAACCTACCAGGTTAAGATTCCAGCGGGCGTCACCGAAGGACAGCGCCTGCGCATCGCAGGGCGGGGCGAGGCCGGCGTCGGCGGGGGCGAGGCCGGTGATCTTTACCTGCGCGTGCGACTGGCCCGGCACCCCGATTTCGAGGTCGCCGATCATAACCTGATCTATGAAGCCGACGTCGCCCCCTGGGAAGCTGTTTTGGGGACAAACCTCTCCGTACCGACTCTTGGCGGGCACGTCAGCATTAAGGTCCCTCCGGGAACCCAGAACCGGCAGAAACTGCGAGTGCGCGGCCGCGGCCTGCCCCGGAGCGGAGGCGAAAACGGCGATCTGATCGTGGAAACCCGCATCGAGGTGCCCAAGCGGATCACAGATTCCGAGCGCAAGCTCTGGGAGCAACTGGCGAGCGAATCACGGTTTAACCCCAGGGAGTGATTTTGAAATAAGTTTGAACATGCGGACGGGATAACAGTCCAACGATGCCGGAAGCGCCGCTAGGTCCTTGATCGTAGGCCAGCCTCACCGGCGCAGAGAAATCAGTTTACAATCAGTCCTGAAATGAGTATGTGGACAGGCCGCTCCTGGATTCAGGAGCGGATTACGCAAATATGATTAAGGTTCAGAATCTGGCAAAAACGTTCGGGGCCAAGCGAGCCGTGGACGGAGTCTCCTTCTCCGTGGACCGGGGCGAGGTACTGGGGTTCCTCGGGCCGAATGGCGCCGGGAAATCCACCACCATGCGCATGGTCACCGGCTTCCTGCCGCCGTCGGGCGGAACGGCAAGCATAGGCGGCTTTGACATCGTGGAGCATCCCATCCAGGCCAAGCGCCTGATGGGCTACTTGCCCGAAAACGCCCCGGCCTACACCGACATGACCGTGTACGGCTTCCTGAATTTCGCGGCTGAAATACGCGGGTTAAGCGGCGATGCGAAGAAGCAGGCCGTGACGCGCGTGGTCGAGATGTGCTTCCTGGAGCCGGTGCTGCACCAGAGCGTCGAGACCCTCTCGAAAGGCTACCGCCACCGCACCTGCTTCGCCCAGTCCATCATTCACGACCCGGACGTCCTAGTCCTGGACGAGCCGACGGACGGGCTGGACCCGAACCAGAAGCACGAGATCCGGCAGTTGATCCGCCGGATGGGCCAGAAGAAGGCGATCATTTTCTCGACACACATCCTGGAGGAGGTTGACGCGGTCTGCTCGCGGGCAATCATCATTGACCGGGGCAGGATCGTGGCCAACGGCACCCCGCAGGAGCTGCGGCAGAAGTCAGAATGGGCCGGGGCTGTGACCCTGCGGGTCAAGGGCGTGGCTTCGAGCGCGGTCACCGCCAGGCTCGGCCAGGTGCCGCTCGTTAAGCGGGTGACCTTGGTGGAGGAAAAGGACGGGCGCGTGACGGTGCGCGCGTTCCCCAGGAGCGATGCCAACAGCGCGCTGGCACAGGCTGTGGGCGAAGCCGCCCGCGAATGGCAGATCGAACAATTACACTCGGAGGAAGGCCGGCTGGATGAGGTCTTTCGCAGCATCACCATGCCCGACACCGCGAAGGAGGCCGCATAATGAACACCTGGAGAAATGTCTGGACCATTACCAAACGCGAGCTGGGGGCCTACTTTACATCCCCGCTCGCTTACATCTTCATCGTGATCTTCCTGCTCCTGTGCGGGTTCTTCACGTTCTTCGTCGCCCGGTTCCTGGATGCGGGCGAGGCCTCGCTCGTCAGGCCGTTCTTCGACTGGCACCCGTGGTTCTACCTGTTCCTGGTGCCGGCCGTGGGGATGCGGCTCTGGGCCGAGGAGCGCCGCGTAGGCACGATCGAGCTGCTCCTGACCATGCCGATTACCGCCTGGCAGGCGATCGTCGGCAAGTTTCTTGCGTCGTGGCTGTTCCTGGGGTTGGCGCTCGTGCTGACATTCCCGATGGTCATGACCGTGAACTACCTCGGGAGCCCTGACAACGGGGTGATCCTCACCGCCTACGTCGGGAGCTGGCTCATGGCAGGAGCCTACCTGGCCATCAGTTGCGTCGCCTCCGCCCTCACGCGCAGCCAGGTGGTGAGCTTCATCATCGCCGTCATGATTTGCCTTTTCCTCATCCTGGCAGGCTACCCGCCGGTCATCAACGTGCTGGAGCAGTTTGCCAGCGGCCACCTGGCCGATTTTGTCACCTCGTTCAGCGTGATGACGCACTTCGAGGGCTTCCAGAAGGGCGTGCTGGATTCACGCGACATCCTTTTCTTCCTTTCCGTGATCGGGTTCTCGCTATTCACGACCAGCGTGATTCTGCGCACCCATCGCGCCGGCTAAGCCAGGAGACCGAACCATGCAAAAGAAATCTCTCGAGACGGTTTTATACTCAACCCTGGGCATCGTGGTGATGCTCGGGATCCTGATCCTGCTCAACTTCATCTTTGGTTGCACCCGCGCACGCGTGGACATGACCCAGGAGAAGGCCTATACCCTGTCCGCCGGCACTCGGGCGATCCTCAAGAAGCTCGATACCCCCGTCACCATCCGCTTCTACTGCACCCAAAGCGAATCAGCGACCCCGGAAACCGTCTATCTCAAGGGCTACGCGCGCAAAGTGGACGACCTGCTGGCCGAATACAAGCAGGCGGCTGGCGGGAAGCTGAAGATCGAGAAATACGATCCGCAGCCGGACTCGGACGCTGAAGACTCCGCACGGCTCGACGGCATGGAAGGGACACCCCTGCCGGGCGTCGAGAGATTCTATCTCGGCCTCGCGGTCAAGTGCGCCGACGTGGCCCAATCCATACCCTTCCTGGCTCCGAATCGGGAGCGGCTCCTGGAGTACGATCTCACCCGCGCCATCGCCCGTGTGCAGGCGCCGGACAAGCCGACGGTGGGCATCATGAGCCCGTTGCCGGTCTTCGGGATGCCGTCCAACCCGATGATGCAGCAGATGGGGCAGCAGGGCAGCCAACCGTGGGCGCTCGTCAACGAGCTGAAGAACGACTTCACCGTCAAGCGAGTCGGGCTGGATGTGGACAAGATCGAGGACGACATCAAGCTGCTGCTTGTCATTGCCCCGAAGGATATCTCCGACAAGGCCCAATACGCCATAGACCAGTTCATTATGAGGGGCGGGAAGCTGGTCGCCTTCCTGGACGCGCAGTGCCTGGCGGATAACCGCCAGCAGCAGAACCAGATGATGGCAAACATGGGGGGCGGCGGATCCTCGCTCGACAAACTTCTCAAGGCGTGGGGCGTCGGGTTTGACACCGGCAAAGTCGTGGCCGACCTGCGGTTCAAGATGCAGTTGCGCGGGCGTAACGGCGAGCCGCAGGAAGCCCCCGCCTGGCTGGCGCTGACCGCCGACGGCATCAACAAAGACGACGTCGCCACCAGCCAGCTTGACAACATCTGGCTGCCGCTCTGCGGCGCCTTCACCGGGACCCCGGTCGCCGGCCTGAAGGAAACCGTGCTGCTGAAAAGCTCCAAGGACGTTCAAGACCGCCTTCCCCGACGGCGAGCCCAAGGAGAAGAAGGACGAAAAGGCTGACGGCGACAAGAAGACCGACGAAAAGAAGCCCGGGGATTCGCTGAAGGAATCCAAGGGCGAAAACACCGTGGTGCTGATCGGCGACGCGGACATGCTCTACGACCCCTTCACCATGAGGCGGATTGACAGCCCGTTTGGCGCCATGCAGATGGCGATGAACGGCAACCTCAACCTGGCCCAGAACATCGTGGAACAGATGACCGGGGACAACAACCTGATCGCCGTCCGCAGCCGCGCCACGCTCAACCGCCCGTTCACGCGCATCAAGGAGATGGAGGCTGTGGCCAACGAGAAGTTCCAGAGCGAGATCAAGCGCCTGGAGGACAGCGCAACCGAGGCGCAGCGCAAGATCAACGAAATGCAGACGCAAAAGAAGGACAAGGACCAGCGCTACATTCTTTCCCCTGAGCAGCGCGCGGAGCTGGAGAAGCTGCGCAAGGAAGAGGCGGACAGCCGCAAACGCCTGAAGCAGGTCCAGAAGGATCTCCGCAAAGAGGTCGTCTCGCTCCAGACCCGGGTCAAATGGATCAACATCCTGGCCGTGCCGCTGGCGGTCACGGCGACGGGGATTGTCATCGCGGTGATTAAACGCAGAAAGACTTCGGCAAAATGAATCGCAAACAGCTTCTTATTCTCCTGGTGTTGGTGGCCGTGCTGGGCGCGGCAGGGCTATATCTCTACCGCGGCAACGAATCCTCCTGGAAGGGCGGCACCAGGGCCACGGGGCAAAAGCTCCTGGGCGAACTGCCCGTCAATGACGTCGCCCAGATCGTCATCAAGGGCGGCACGAACGAGCTGCATCTTGTAAAGAAGGACAACCTGTGGCGCGTCCAGCAGCGCGGCGATTACCCGGCGAACTACTCCGAGATCAGCGGGTTTCTCCTCAAGGCGGCGGATCTCAAGGTGGTCCAATCCGAGGAAATCGGCCAGTCCATGCTGGGCCGTTACAAGCTCCTCCCGCCCGGACCGGAGACCAATACCGCCGTCCAGGTCGAACTGCTCGACCAGAACGGGAAAACCATCAAGTCGCTGCTGCTGGGCAAGACTCACATGCGCAAGAGCGAAGGCCGGCCCTCCCCCATGGGCGAGATGGGTGGTGAGAGCGAAGGCTGGCCCGATGGCCGCTATGTGATGGTCGGCGCCGGAGCCAAGACCGTCGCCATCATCTCGGATCCCTTGAGCACCCTGGAAGCGAAGCCGGATCAGTGGCTCAACAAGGACTTCTTCAAGGTCGAGAAGATTCGCACGATCGCCCTGGCCTTCCCCGTTGCCACCAATTCATGGAAGATCACGCGCGGCACTGAAAGCGCCAGCGACTGGAAGTTGGGCGAAGCCAAACCCGCAGAGCAGCTTGATTCCTCCAAGACATCGAGCTTCTCTTACGCGCTCAACGCCCCCACCTTCAGCGACGTGATGCCCGCCGAGGCCAAGCCGGCGGAGGCGGGCCTGGACAAGCCGACCGTGGCAACGATCGAGACTTTTGA
>JAPLUA010000353.1 GCA_026397855.1 Verrucomicrobiota bacterium
ACGACGCCTTTGGCGTCTCAATATGATGGCTTTGGTTTGTCAAATGTGCCCACAAGACTGGTTCATTCTGACCTGAAGAATTCTGTCATGCACCCGCGCTTCCCGCTCGCCCAACTTTGGTATTGCATTTGATCGGGCGCGTCGCTAATGCTCTGCCCGTTCGGTAAATGAATAAACCTGTTTAACTTCTCAAACAACATTATGGCAGAAAACTGTTTCCATCCCAGCATCGAGGGTGCGCAGCACGGCACCAAGAGCCTAGTGGCATTCCTGGACTACGCGAAGAAGTCCGGTGCCGCCGGGGCGCAGCCGTCGAACTTCATGCTCAACAGCGACAAGGGCTTGAAGAGTGCCAAGGAGATCAAGAGCGCCTTCGCCAAAGCCAAGCTCAAGCTTGACGGCATCTCCGCTCACTGCCCGTTCTGGGTTCATACCACCGCTTGGACCGGCAGCCCGAGCATCCGCCCCTTCATCCCTCCCGACGTGGCCAAGAAATCACCCGAGGAGATCGAGAAGTGGGCCGAGGACTACATCCTTCGGCTGCTCGACCTGTGCGCCGAGCTCGGGGTCAAGATCGTGCCCATGTTCTGGGGCGTGGCCTTCGGCTGGGAGCTGGCCACCGGTTACCCGTGGGGATTCTGGCAAGGCGGCGATTACGACCTGCTCAAAGAGGGCAAGGACCGTTTCGTCAAGAAGACCGCCAGGATCCGCAAGCACGCCAATTCGCTTGGCATCTTCCTGGGGCACGAGATTCACCCCGGCACCGCGGCTATGTGCGCCGATGACTTCAACCTGCTGGTTAGTATTTGCGACGGGGATAAATGCCTCGCCGTGAACGCCGATCCCTCCCACTGCTGGGAAGGCGAGACCTGGGAGAACCGTTTCCTGAAGGTCGCCTCCCGCATTTACGCCTGCCATGTGAAGAACTTCGTCATTCGCCCGGGCCTGCCGTTGCGGATGATGGAGGGCGGCTGGCAGAAGCGCGCGATGCAGTTCGTGGACATTCCCTCCGGCGACCTGAACATGGCGCGTTATGTCGAACTGCTGATCCACACCGGCTATCCGCAACGGTATTGCCAGGTGATGGGCGCCAAGACCGCCCCGCTCGTGGTGGAAGCCGAAAGCGCCTACCGCGATCTGGACGCCACCAGCGCCAACGGCATCCAATACGTGCGCGACCATCTCTGCTTCCCGCTCGCCGCCGGCTCGTTCGAGGACGGCATGGGCGCCTAATCCTAAGCCTGCTCCTGGATCCAACCGCCCCGACTGGCAACCCCGGTCGGGGCGTCGTGTTTTTGGCCTGCCTCCTTACCAGATCAGGTCGTAGATCTGCTCGCCGGTTTTGAACTCGGCATGGGTATCCACGAAAAGAATATACCCCGATGGGTTGGGGCGATGCCATCCTTTCGAGTCCCTGGGCTGGGAAAAAACCGCGCAGCCAAACAGCACGGTTTTGGTCGGGTTGGCTATACTGGTGGCGGTCTTGGCATCCAGGCCGCCGAAGCCGCTTCCTACATCCTCTGGAAATCCCCCGCAGTTGAAGAGATAGGAATTGCCGACTGATTCAAATGTGGTGGAGGTTTTGTCGCTACCCCGGGCCATATCGTTCGGACAAGTCACCGTCTTTTCAATTAAACCATAGTGATTGAGCGGCCGGTCGGTCCGGTTGAAGATGTTATTCTGCAGCAGGTTGATGTTGCCGTTGGTCCGGCCAGCCCAGACGAACCACTCCATGCCGTTGAGGGCCATGTCCAGCAGGTCCTGAGTGTTCCCCCAGAAATACTTGTCCTGATAATCCTGCAGATAAAGGCTCATCGCCACCCCGGACTGCCGCAAGTTGGAGAGGCACTTTATGTCCAGAGCGCGTTGTTTTGCTTTGGCCAATG
>JAPLUA010000263.1 GCA_026397855.1 Verrucomicrobiota bacterium
CGGCAAAGAGGAGCTGCTCCTGAGCGCCCCGTTTGTCCGGGGGGTCAGCACGCACGGGACCGGTTGCACCTATTCGGCGGCAGTGGCGGGCTGGCTGGCGCGGGGATGCTCCCTGACCCGGGCGGTGGAGCAGGCCAAGGAGTACATCACGCAAGCCATCGCCGGGAGCCGGGTAGCGGGGGGGCATAGCGTGCTAAACAGCTTCTGGAAGTAGCGCCATTTTGGCACTCGGAATTGACAGGTGGGGGCATTTACTGACTGGATGGTGGGACAGGATAACGGACCCCTCTCCCCTTCGGAAGGGGAGAGGGAGAAGATTCGGCAGCTTTTGGTGGTATCGTGCCGGTCGGAAAATCCCCAGCATGCGCGTGAGTTTCACGCATAACGCGTGAAAAGTTCACCCACGCGTGTGGGTGGACATGCGAATTTCCTAAGGAAATCGCAGAAATGAGGCTGGCACCGTCATTGCTTATAGAGAAATCGAATGGGTTGACAGCGTGGACGGCCTCGGTCCAGTTCGCGGTCTGTTTGCCTAAGAAACAAACTAAGAAACCATTGTAAATATATGAAAAACCTACGCAAGAAGATCGGGGCTTTCACTCTTATCGAGTTGTTAGTCGTTATCGCCATCATCGCCATCCTGGCCGCCCTTTTGCTCCCGGCACTCGCCCGCGCGAAATCCAAGGCACAACGTATCAGTTGCACGAACAGCCTGAAGCAAGTCGGCTTGGCGTTCCGCACCTGGGCTATTGACAACGACGGCAACATGCCGATGGCAGTTACTGGCGCTGCCGGTGGCGCTTCAAATCATCGCGGCGTGTATGCTAACACTGCGAGCCAATTGACCAGCTTTGGTCCATTCGGCTACTTCATGTGCATGTCGAACGAATTGACGACCCCGAAAGTCCTGTTCTGCCCGTCGGAAGCCGAGAGCAGCACACGGCAGGTCGCATCCACCTTCGCCGGAACTGTTACCGCCGGCACGGCCAGCACAGTCCCGTTCACCAACAACCTGAACATCAGCTACTTCGTGGGCGCTGATGCCACCGAATCCAACCCCCAGATGTTCCTGACCGGCGATCATAACCTCGGCAACGGCAACCCGCCGACCACTATGTTTAACCCGGCTCCCGGGAGCGCCGCCGGTTCCTGCCAGGTTCTGACCACCAACAACGTGAACGTTGGTTACACCGACAGCATGCATTCGAAGCAGGGCAATGTCGGCTTGTCTGACGGCAGCGTGCAGGGCTTCACCCGCTCTCGCCTGCAAGACGCCCTCAAGAACACGGGCGACGCCTGGAACACTGCTGTTAGCAGCTTGGCCGCGGGCAACAACCGCATCCAGCTCCCCTAAGCTGAGTATCCCGACTTAAATCCTTTAAAACAAAAAAGGGCATCCGCAAGGATGCCCTTTTTCTTTGTACACGCTCAAGCCCCCGCCGCCGCTGTTCGCTCGATGATGGTCTTCAGGGGGGTGTTTGGGCGAAAGCCAACGGTTGCTTCGAGCTTGTCCACCAGGGGCTTTCGTCGGCGCATGTCGTCGAAGCCGGGCTCGTAGGCCTGGCTGTAGGGGACCAATTCGACGCTGGAGGTTGATCTCAGGATTTCGATCACCTTCGCGGCCAGGCCGCGGATGGAGATCTCTTCCGTGCTGCCGATGTTGAACACCTGGCCGCGGGCAGCCGGACAATTGGCCAGGCGCACGAGGGCCTCAACGGTGTCGCCCACGTAACAGAAGCAGCGCGTCTGCCGTCCGTCGCCATAGACCTTCAGGGGTTGGCCACTGCGGGCCGCCGCAATAAACCGTGGCAAGACCATGCCGTAGCGCCCGGTCTGCCGGGGGCCGACGGTGTTGAAGAAGCGCGCGATGACCACCGGCAAGGCCCTTTCCTTTGCGTAAGCCAGTGCCAGGAACTCGTCCATGAGCTTCGAGCAGGCGTAGCTCCAGCGCGCCTGGTGAGGCGGGCCGATCAAGAGGTCGTCCTCCTCATCGAACGCCTCCTTCCGGCTCTTCCCATAGACTTCAGAGGTCGAGGCCAGCAGCACCGGCACGCCACGAGGCGCCGCGGCTTCCAGCACCACCTCTGTCTCGTGCAGATTCGTTTGCAGCACATGGATCGGCGAGCGCACCACCAGGTCAACCCCGACCGCCGCCGCCAGGTGATACACCGTTTCGGCCTCCGCCACGAGGTGTGCCACCCCGGGACAGCCTGAAACCTTGGACTGAATCACCCGCAGCCGGGGATGCCCGCTCACCGCGCGCAGGTTCTCCAGGCTGCCGGTGGAAAGATCGTCCACCACCACCACGGATTTGCCGTCGGCCAGGAGCCGCTCGACCAGGTGGGAGCCGATGAAGCCGGCACCGCCGGTGACTAGGACGTGATGCGGGATTCGTGATGCGGGATTCGTGATGCGGGATTCGTGATGCGGGATTCGTGATGCGGGATTCGTGGTCACGGGAGCGGGGGGTTTTGGAGCAGGGCTTTCAATTGTTCTTCATTTATGGGTTGCTCTGGATCAGCACCGTAAGCGGGACTTTCTTCTCGGAAGGTAACGCTGCGCTGGTCGGGGATCTTTGTGAGCAGGAGTCGAATGATTTGGGTCAGGAGGCGTATCCGGTGTTCTGCAACAGCCTCTCCCAGCACATGGCGTCCATTGTAATACCAGCCACGGCTTTCCCGAGCGGAGCCGAGAGCATACTCATAGAAGTGAGCGCGATCCCGGCCACCGCCACGGGAATACCCCTCAGAAATATTGGCGGCGATGGAGCCTAAAGCCCGGTAGAGCTGATCCGACACTTCCAGTGTGCGTTTGTCCCTCAGGAGCTTGGTGACATCGTGCCAGCCCAACTCGGACATGAAAAGAGCCAACCGGTATGCTTCCACTCTCCAGAGCACATCGCCGGTAATATCAGCCGGTACCGACTTAATCCATTCATCGTAGTTCATAATCCCACCAAATCACGCATCACGCATCACGTTTCACATCCCCCTGCACCGCTGCAACGCCTTCGCCACCACCTCTGCCATCCTCTGCCTGTAAGCCGGGTCGGCGATCCGCCTGGCTTCCAGCGGGTTTGAGAGGTATCCGCCCTCGATCAGGATTGCCGGGCGCTTCTGGCCGCGGAGCACGCCGAGGTAGCGGGCGCGGCGGACGCCACGGTCGTGCCGGCCGTTGACCTGCAACAAGGAGCGATGCACCCAGGAGGCCACCAGGAGGTTCTCCGCGTCAAAGGCATTGTTCGGAAAGACCAGCGCCGGGTCGTCCTGGTAGCCACGGGTGATGCCGGAAGGCATGCCGGCCGGGGTCAGGCAGTAGGTTTCGAGGCCGGATTCACGGCTATTGGGGGCGGCAGAGTTGAAGTGGAGGCTGAGGAACAGGGCGGCTTTGTGTTCCTCAGCAAAGGCGATGCGGTTTGAAAGCGACAGGTGGACATCGTTGCTGCGGGTGAGGAAGACCTGCCAGCCGTTGGTGGCAAGCATTGCCCCGAGCCGGCGGGCCCAATCGAGCGTGAACTCGCGCTCATAGCGGCTTCCCAGCACGCTCCGGGTTCCCGCATCGTCGCCGCCGTGCCCCGGATCAATGACAATAACCGGGTTGGTGCGGAAAGAGGCCATAGGCGCGCCGGTGAGCAGCGGCTGCAGGGTCTTCTTCAAATCCAGCGCGTGAACAAACGGCTGCCCTTCGCTCATCTGGGGGGCGAACCCCAGCCAGACTTGCACGCCGTCCCAATGCGCGAGCTGCATGCCGATGCGGACAACGAACACCCCGTTGCTGGTGGTCAGGGCGTAGGCGGGCGAGGGGATCAGGCCCACCTGGCAGGGCGCGGAGAACCCGTTTGCCTTGCACCAGCGCTGGAGCGGCACCCAGGCTTCGGCGACTTCGTTGGTTGGCGCCGGCGGGGGGGCAGGCGCGGGCGCAGGGATGGGGGCTGACGGTGGCGGAGAGGGGGTCGGTGCGGGCGCGGGAGGAGCAGCCGGCACCGGGGCGGTGCCTACTGCCGTTTCGCTCTGCCAGTCCGGCACGCGCTCCCCTCGCCGTCGCGCGTCGGTGGCGCAACCCGCCAGCAGGAGAGCGAGCAGGAACAAGGCAGCGGCGGGCACCGACGCCAACCTTTTGCGGGGATCTAACACCATGCCATTTTGCGGAAGCGCGGGCGTGACTCAAGCTGATTCGATAACGCCCGCGCGCGCGTCTTGGATTCTTCCAAAACCACCACCACTGGGCAATGGGAGCCTTGTCCGCTCCCGGAGCGCAGTCAACCCCCAAGCGGACAAGAATGTCCGCGCTCCGAAAAATCGAAGGTGCGCACACCGCCGGCGCACGATCTCCGACAAGACCATCGCAAGCCCCATCGGTGCGGCATGGTGGCGCGGGATAGCGGAAATGTCACTCCTAACGGAGTTGGGCTTGGCGGACTACTGTCCTGCCGGATCGGGCCTCGGTTTTCGGATTTCCTTCGGGCTTCGGATTTCGGCTTTCGGATTTCCCTTCCGGGGTTACGCCTTCCGGGGTTACGCTTGCCCATTGGGCGGAGCGCGGCCATAGTCTCCCCGAATCACGATTCGAACATTTGTTGTCCTTGAGATTACTTGTCGCCATTACCGGAGCCAGCGGCTCGCTGTACGCCCAGCGCCTGCTCGATAACCTCGACGCCGGGCAACACGAGATTCGCGTGGTGCTCAGCCGTTATGCGCCGGTGGTGATCGCCGAGGAGATGCCGGGGGGGCTGCGCCTGCCGCCCGGCGCTATCGAACACAACTTCAGGAGCATGAACGCTCCCTTTGCCAGCGGCTCGAATGCGCCGGACGCGATGGTGATTATTCCGTGCAGCATGGGCACGCTGGGCCGGATCGCCCACGGCTACAGCGAGGATGTCCTGCTCCGAGCCGCCGACGTGGTGCTGAAGGAGAGGAAGAAGCTCATCCTCGTGCCCCGCGAGACGCCGCTGAACCTGATCCACGTGAAGAACTTCGAGCTTCTGATCCAGGCGGGGGCGACGATTCTTCCGGCCAATCCTTCCTTTTATACCCGCCCGCAGACGGTGGAGGCAGTGGTGGACACGGTGGTGGCGCGGGTGCTGGATCACCTGGGGGTGGAGCATGAGCTGGCGGGACGGTGGAAGGAAGAGAGGGA
>JAPLUA010000652.1 GCA_026397855.1 Verrucomicrobiota bacterium
AACGCGGCGTGTTCGTGCGCGCCGGCAGAAAAGGGTTGAAATCCAGGCGGGGGAGCTTAGCCTTGTGGCATCGCAATGAAGACCTTTGCCGAACTCAATTTTCCCGGCCGGCTGATAGCGGTTGAGGGCCTCGACGGGTCGGGGAAATCCACCCAGATCTACCTGCTGAAGCGCTGGCTTGAATTGCAGCAGCTCAAGGTCTATTTCAGCGAGTGGAACTCGTCCGAGATCGTCAAATCGGCCACCAGCAAAGGCAAGAAGCGCGAGCTGCTGACCCCCACCACCTTCAGCCTCATCCACGCGACCGATTTTGCGGACCGCTACGAGCGGCACCTGGTGCCGCTGCTGCGCGCGGGCTACATCGTGCTGTGCGATCGCTACATCTTCACCGCCTATGCGCGTGACGTCGTCCGCGGCTGCCCGCCCGAATGGGTTCGCGGCCTTTACAACTTCGCCGCGCTGCCCGACCTCACCTTCTTCTTCAAGTCCGACCTGGAGGTGTCCCTCAAGCGCATCCTGGACGGACGGCCGCAGCTGAAATACTTCGAGGCCGGCATGGACCTGAAACTCTCCACCGATGCCTACGAAAGCTTCCGCATCTTCCAGGGCCGCATCCTCGAGCAGTACCTGGCCATGAGCACGGAGTTCAATTTCCTGGTCATTGACGCCAACCAGATGGTCGAGAAGCAGCAGGTCGTCGTGCGCGAGTTGGTCAGTCAAAGGCTGAGCCTGCCCGACTTTCTCCGTGCGGAGCGGGCTCCATCCAGGCCATCCGCCGATGCCCGTAAGAGAAGCAGGGAGGAATCCATCGTCCCATGAAGAGCCCCGTCAAGAATCACATCCTCGTCCCGCACCGCAGCGACCGCCGGTTCTACGGCCACGGCATTCCGGGCTTTGACCTCGAAATGCTGGCCGGCAAGCTCATCGTGGTGGAGGGCGCCGACGGCTCCGGGCGCTCCACCCAGATCGCGGCGCTGGTGGAGTGGCTCGAGGGCTCCGGCCACGCCACCGTCCAGGTCGGGCTTAAGCGGTCCACCCTTGTCAGCGAGGAGCTGGAGCGGGCCCAGGAGGGGAACATCCTGAGCCGCACCACGCTGAGCCTGTTCTACGCCACCGATTTTGCGGACCAGGTCGAGAACATCATTCTCCCGGCGCTCAAAGCCGGTTTCATCGTCCTGGCCGACCGCTACATCTACACCCTCATGGCCCGCGACATTGTGCGCGGCATGGATGAGGCATGGCTGAAGAACCTCTACGGCATCGCCCTGGAGCCGGACGCCGTTTTCTACCTCAACGTCCCGCCCGAGGAGCTCGTGCAGCGGACCTTTGCCAAGAACGCCACGCTCGATTACTGGGAGAGCGGGATGGACCTGGGCCTCTCGCGCGACATGTTCGACAGCTTCATGAACTACCAGACAGCCATTCAGAAAATCTTCCGCCGCATGCAGACCACCTACGGGTTCACGATTGTGGACGGCCGGCGGTCGGCGGACGCTATCAAGGCGGAACTGCAGAAGAAGATCAGCGCCGTGTTGGCCGGAAAATAGGAGACAAACGACTTTATGCCTGAAGCAAGCAGCAAGGCGGAATACATCGTCGGGGTTGACCTCGGAGGCACCAAGATCCTTGCGGGCGTTTTCAAGACCCCCCAGGAGTGCATTGGCATCGCCAAATTGAGCACCAAACCCCAGCGCGGCGTCGAGGCCGTCATCGAGCGCGTCGCCCGCTGCGTCCAGGACGCCGTGGACGAGGCCGATCTGAGCCTCAAGCAGGTGGCCGGGGTGGGGGTCGGTGCCCCCGGGGCCGTCAATTCTGACTCGGGCAGCGTGATCTTCGCCCCCAACATGGAGGGCTGGAAGGATGTGCCGCTCAAGAAGCAGCTTGAAAAGCACCTCGGCATCCCGGTCTTCGTCGAGAACGACTGCAACATCGCCGCCCTGGGTGTCCATGTCACTGAGCTCAAATCCAAACCCCGGAACCTGGTCGGCATCTTCGTCGGCACAGGCATCGGCGGCGGCATCATCATCAACGGCGACCTCTACAGCGGCTTCAACCATACCGCCGGCGAGATCGGCCACATGGTCCTGGACGTCAGCGGCCCCAAATGCGGCTGCGGCAACAAAGGCTGCTTTGAAGCCCTGGCCAGCCGCACCGCCATCTTCCAGCAGATCAAGGCCGGCATCAAAGACGGCGAGCAGACGATCCTGACGGAGATGCTGGGCAACGACCTCGCCGACCTCCGCAGCGGCGACCTCCGCAAGGCCATCCGCCGCGGGGATAAGTTCGTGGAGAAGATTGTCGAGGGCGCTGCGGAGTATATCGGCATCGGCATTGCCAACCTGGTGAACATCCTTGGACCGGAAGTCGTCGTGGTGGGCGGCGGCGTCATCGAGGCTCTGGAGGACGAGATGATGAGCGTCATTGTAGAGACGGCGCAGGACTACGCCATGCCCGGCACAATGAAAGACGTCGAGATCATCGCATCCAAACTCGGGGACAGCGCCGGGATCACCGGCGGTGCCGTGCTGGCCCGGCGGGCGACGAAGTGAGCGGGAGCGGAGCCAAATCCGAAGACCGAAATCCGAATCAGAGCTTTCGTCAGCAGGCGGCTGACCTGTCGGGAAATCGAATTTTGGATTTGGGTTGCCGCTTGTCATTATCGGCGGGCTGCGTATGCTGGGTAATGTGAACGGCAAATGGAGCAAATGGCTGCCCCACCTCTTCATGCTGGTGGCTGCCCTGTCGCGCTGGCCGGGGTTATTCCCGCCCAACTTCAGCGCGTTCTACGCGCTGGCTTTCTGCGCCGGCGCGTTCTTTCCCCGCGGCGTCAAGTGGTGGCTGCCGCTGGGGACGCTGGTGGTCACCGACATAGCCCTGGACGTGTATTACCGGTCGTTCAGCGGGATGCAATTGGTCAACTACCTTGCCTACGGGCTCATCATCCTGCTGGGCACGCGGTTCAGCAACCGGTCCCGCTTTCTCAGATTGCTCGCGGGGGGAATTCTCGGGGCGATTCTCTTTTACCTGATCACCAATACCGCCTCCTGGCTATTCGACGCCGAATACA
>JAPLUA010000026.1 GCA_026397855.1 Verrucomicrobiota bacterium
CCGCCCCGGAGCTGCCCGCCCACGGAGGTAAAGGCGCCGGCGATGATAATGGGCACGTTGGTGACGCCGCCCGAAGCCATGGACATGGCGTAGATGTGGTTGTTGGGGCCGAGCGGGCCGGAATTAAAGGTGGGGTCCAGGGTGCCGTTGGCATTGAGCCGGGCGATATACAGCCGCTGCTGGGCGTTGAAGGAGGTAAACTCCCCGGCCACCAGGATCTTGCCATCCGGCTGCACGAGAACCGACCAGATGGTGTTCGTGGTGCCGGAGCCAGGGTTAAAGCTGCTATCCAAAGCTCCGCTGCCCAGCAACCGGGCGACGCCGTTGCGCTGCACGCCATTGTAGGTCGTCATCAGACCGCCAATCACAACGCGACCGCTGTCATCCAGCGCCAGGGAGGTCACGCTCGCAAGCCGATGGTTAATGCCATAGTCCACCCCCCCTTGCGGGTCGAAGCTGGTATCGAGCGTGCCATCCGTGTTGAGCCTGGCAACATGATTCCGGTTCGTGTTGTTATAGGTCGTGAAATTGCCGCCGATGATCGCTTGGTCATTCGGTTGGAGCGCCATGGCGTAAACCATCGCATTGGCACCGGGCGCGGTGTTCATGGACGGCTGGCTATACAACTGGTTATCCGGATTGTAGAAGTGGTCCACCGCCCCGGCGGGATCGTAAGTTACAACATTCGGATTATAGGACCCGTTGTAGGGCCTGGAATCGTCGTTGTTGAGAATGGTGACAACCGTTTGTCCAATGTAGCCGATGTCGTAGTTATCGCTCGCATTGGGCACCGGGTAGAGCCGGATCATGAAGTCCCGGTTGAAATTGGGCACCTGGTTATTGTAGATGGTTATGTTGACCGGCTTGGGAGCAAAGTCGGTCTTGCCCCAGCTCAGTTCGCCCCAACCCCGGTAGATACCCGAGGGACCGTGATCATACTGCGGCAGCAGGTCGGGCGGTTCTGTGCTCGGCCAAATGGTCGGCAGGCCTATGTTGCTGGCCGGCTCCGGTTTCGCATAATCCGAACTGGCGCAGAGATTAAAGTAGTAGTAGGAGTTCAGGTTGAAGCTGAACACGGGACTCACTACTGGATATTGGCCATTATCCAGGAAGTCCGTGTTCGGAGGGCCGGAAACGCTGTCAACCACCCACGCCGTCCTTCCCCCATCCGCCCCGCCCACGCGATCCACCCAGATCGTAACCGTGCCAACCTGTCTCGTGGTGCGATAAGTTGCCCGCTGAAAATTCACAATGCCAGTGCCATTCGTGGCTATCGGGCCAAATAGAGGGTCACCCTCGTGATCCTCGATCATGACAGTGGCAACGGAATGGTCCGGATCGAGCCGGGGCGCCAGCACGACGGGCGATTCGGCAGCATCAAGGCGGGGATTGATCAGGCTTACCTTGAAGAACCGGTTTGTCCCGTAAGTGAAATTATGTATCAGCGGAATAATGACGCTCTTGCTCATTTCCCAATCATCGAAGACGAGGGTGGCGAGGACGGTTTGATAATCCTTCAGAGCGATCGCGCTTCCATCGGCCGTAATGAGATCCACTTGCGCCCGACCGGTGGAGCCGGCTACCCGCGTTACCGTCACCCGCGCACCGAGCGTGCTCCGCCACGTCGTGGAACTGCCGATCTGGCTCGAATCCGTCTCGGCGCACTCATAGTAGTCAGCGCTGAGGCGAAATACACCCGAGGAGTGGTAAGACCAGGTCAGGGCGGCATTGCCGGCGGCTCCGTTCACGCCGTCAATCGCGAGATAATAGGTGGTGCCAGCCTGGGCATTGAACGTAATCTTGCTCGGATTTGCGTAGGGGACGAAGCCGGGAACGTTAATTACCCAGGGCGGGACATCGTTGTAGATGTAATCATTGGCCGCCAAGGTGTTCAAGGTCGTCAGGCTGCCGCCGGTGTAAGCGGCCAGCACTGTGTCGAAGTCGCTGCCAAACGTATCGAAGGTGACGGGGCCATCGAGGGGAGCCACCCAGACGAACCAGACCGAGTTGGTCGCCGGATACCCCGCATGAGCCGGTTCCATCGGTTCGGCGCTGGCGCCGACGGTATTCACGGTTGTGGTTCCATTTGCGCCACCGACATTCCGGGCGTTCAGGAAGGTGTTGTTCGTGGGCTGGGGAATGCGAATATCATTGATGATCGTCAGCGTCGCGGCTGACGGAGCGCCCAGGATAGCGCCGGACCCGCCGACATTGGCCAACTGCATGGCGACCGTCTTGTCACCGGTGATAGCCTGGCCGTTGAAGATAGGCACAAAGACGTTCTGGTTGGTCTCGCCTGGAAGGAAGGTCACCGTCTGGCCAACCATGGTGAAGTCAATTCCAGGCCGGGCCGTGCCGTTGGTCGTAGTTGAGAAGTTCACCGACACGGGGTTGAGCGCGCTGCCGAAGCGCACCAGGGAAATGGTAGCCCGCCCATCCGGCGCGTTTTCGTTCCGGGAATAGGTGGTGGACGCAAACTGCAGGGCGCAGTTGTCGTTGACAATGACCAAGGTGGCCTGAGGCTGCAGGCCAAGTTGAGCCGCGGTGTCAGGCTGCGGGTTCGTTAACATCAGCCCGACCGTGCGGTCAGGGCCAATTTCCGTGTCGTGTATAATGGGCACTCGGGCCCGGGCAAATGTCTCGCCCGGCTGGAAGCCGAGCGTGTTCGTCACGCCAATGTAGTTGACCCCCTCCACGGCGGTTTCATCCATCGTTTGGAAGACCACCGTCACATTAGTGCCAGCAGTGCCGCCCTGCCGACGCACGGTGACCACACTGTTGGTATCGCTCTTGAGATAGGTGAAGGTTGGGATGGAAAACTCGAAGCTGCCCGACGGGTAAAAGCCGCCCAGGGAACCGCCGTAAATTCGGGCCATGTGTGAGCGTGAAGCGCCATCCACAACCGTAAACCCTCCACCCAGCACGATGTTGTTGTCGGTCTGCACCGCCAGAGCTGCCACGTAACCATTGGCACCCCCACCGAAATTGATTGCGGTGTCCACCGTCCCGTCAAAGTTGAGTCGTGTGATATTGCTGCGGGTCACGCCGCTGAAGGTGCTGAAGAGGCCACCCAAAAGAATCCGCGTATCCGGCTGCAAGGCAATGGCATTGACGACGCCGTTGCCGGATTGGCCCACATTCGCGGTGAAAGGCAGGTCCAGCGACCCGTCCGCGTTCAGGCGCGCAATGCCGCTCGAGACCCGCCCATTGACGTTAGTGAAAGCGCCGCCGATCAGGACCTGTCCATTTAACTGGATAGCAATGGCGCGGACCGCGCCGTCCGGCCCGCTGCCCGGGTTGAACGAGGGATCCACCGAGCCGTCGAGATTCAGCCGGGCAATCCCCGGACGCGGCAGTCCGCCCACATTGCCGAAAGTGCCGCCGATCAGGATCTTTCCACCGTTCAGGGCGTTCGTGGGATAAACGGCGACCGCATAGACAATCCCGTCGGCACCCAGGCCCGGATTGAAGCTCCCATCCACGCTTCCATTGTCATTCAGGCGAACAACATGATTGAACGTCTGCTGGTTGAAGGAGGAGAAGCTCCCGCCAACCACAATCTTGCGGTTGCCGCTGATAAACGTCTCCGCGACGGCATACACGGGGTTATCCGCTCCGGCCAGCACATTGAAGCCGGTATCCACCGTGCCGTCAAAATTAAGCCGGGCGAGGTAATTGAGATTATTGCCGGCGACCGACGTGAATAATCCGCCGATGACTATCCTTTGATCAGACTGCACGATCAGTGTGCGGATTGAATCGTTGGCTCCGCCGCCAAGGTGCAGGAAGGTTTGATCCAACGACGCATCGGGCAGGAACCGGGCGACCCCATTCCGGCTGTAGTCGCCGGCAAAGGTGAAATCACCGCCGACGACGATGCTCCCATCGGCCGTAAGCGCGAGAGTGTGCACATCCCCGTCCAGGCCGCCGGCAGGTTCAAACGTGGTGTCCACCGAGCCCGCCGGAATATTGTAATACTGTTCGTCGTCCAGGATGTTCACAACCGCCTGCGGGGTCGAAATGGTGGCGGGCGGCGGGCCTTGGGGCTGAACGTTGCTTAGGTTGACGAAGAAGTCTAACTGGCCGTCGGGGTAAGGGCCATTGGCCACCGCGCTGTCGAGGATGAGGACGTTGAAACTTTTGGCAATCACATTGGAGGGGAAAGTCAACGTCCCGGCTGACGCCACGTAATCAACGCCTGCCACGGCACCGCCATCGGCAGTGGAATAATCCACGTAAGCAGTGCCATCGCTGCCGCTACGCCGAACGACGGTAACCGTCGCATAACCGCCGTTGGCGTTGACCGTGTAGTTGGTCACGTTGAAACCCAAATCGCCGTAGAACTCGTCATTGACGATGGTTAGCAAGGCATTGGTCCATACCCCCGCCGTGCCCGCCCTGGAGAAGTTGGTAAGCTGGAGC
>JAPLUA010000295.1 GCA_026397855.1 Verrucomicrobiota bacterium
AGCCGACCCCACCCTCAACACGCAGATGAAGAGCGTCGGCGCGGCCATGGCCATCGGCCGCACCTTCAAGGAATAGCTCCAGAAAGCGCTGCGCTCGCTGGACATCGGGCGCTACGGACTGGGCGGCGACGGCAAACCGTGGCGGTTCGGGGAGAAAGTGTATGCCGACCGGGACATCCTGCCGCGCGAGCTCATCACCCCCAAGCTCAGCGTGCCCAACGCAGAGCGCATCTTCTTCCTCCGACACGCCCTGCGCGCCGGGTACACCATCGAGGAGATCCACCAGCTTACCCGCATTGACCGCTGGTTCCTGACACAGATCAAGCAGATCGTGGATTTCGAGGAGGAGCTGGCTGCAACCAGGGCCTGATCCGGAGCTTCGGATCGCAACTCCCTATTGGATCGGGGCGCTCAGCCGGGCGAGGCGCACGGCGAATCGGTGCCAGAAGCTGCTCCGGTCCAGTTCATCCCCGCGCATTGGCCTGGATTGGGCGAAGTCGTTCTCTAGCATCGCGGCCACCCGCCCCGCAAAGTCGGCGTCGGCCACCGCCATGGTGACCTCGAAGTTCAGGCGGAAGGAGCGGTTGTCAAAGTTGGCCGTGCCGATCGTGCAGTATTCGTCGTCCACGAGCATGACCTTGTGGTGCATGAAGCCCTTGGTGTAGCGAAACACCTTGATCCCCGTCTTCTCCACGTCTTCCAGGTAGGACCACGCCGAGAGCTGCACCAGCGGGTTGTCGGCCTGGTCCGGGACCAGGATGCGCACGTCCACACCCCGCAGCGCGGCCAGTTGCAGGGCGCTGATGAATTGCTCGTCCGGCACGAAGTAAGGGCTCGCGATCCAGAGCCGCTTCCTGGCCTGGTTGATCGCATTCAGGAAGAACAGCGTGCAGGTTTCGAGCGGGTCGGCCGGGCCGGATGGCAAGCAGAGCATGGCGCGAGAAGCGCCCGAGGACGCAGGCCGGGGATCCCAGTTCAGACCGTCCAGGAGCTTCCCTGAGGCCCAGTGCCAATCCTCCATAAAAGCGACCTGCACGCACTGGACGACCGGGCCGGCAACCCGCATGTGGGTGTCGCGCCAGAAGCCGACCTTCGGATCGAGCCCCTTGTATTCATCACCCATGTTCAAGCCCCCCACCCAAGCCTCGCGTCCGTCTACCACCACCACCTTGCGATGGTTGCGGAAGTTGAGCTGGAAACGGTTGGCCTTGCCCCTGGTGCTGTTGAACGGCAGCACCGGCACGCCGCCCGCCGTCAATTCCCTCACGTAGGCGGCCGGCAGCCTGGCCCCGACCTCGTCGTAGAGCAGAAAGCAGCGCACCCCAGCCCGCGCGCGCTCCAGCAGCCGCGCCTTCAGCTCCCGGCCGACGCCGTCGTCGCGGATGATGTAAAACTGCACGAGCGCGTAATTCGTTGCCCGCGTGATGCCTTCGAAGATGGACTTGAACGTCGCGTCGCCGTTCACCAGGAGCTCGGCGTCGTTGCCCAGGGTAAACGGGAGCTTGGCCAGCCGCTCGACCAGCAATGGCCGGTCCCTGTCGGGCAGGGCGATGAGATGCCGCTGCTGCAGGTTCGTGGCAAATTGATTCGCCACCGGTTGCACCTGGTCCAGCTCCCTGCGGCGGGCCGTGACGTAGCCATGGAATTTGCTCCGCCCCAGGATCCAGTAGGCGGGCACCGCCACGTAAGGGAAGGTGTTCAGGGATACCGCCCAGGCGATGGCCCCCTGCGCCGTCCGGACTGCCATCACCGCGTGAACCGAGGTGAGCGCGCCCGCAAGGTGAGAGATCAGGACAAACAGCGCCATCCACCGGCACCGGCGACCTTTGGTCCGCTCGAACCACCGCGCCAGCCGGGGGCACCTCGCCAGCCTGGCCTGGAGATGGAGGTCTGCGTTCATGCTTTATCTCATGGCTGGAAGCTAAAGGCCGCCCCTGATGCCGTCAAAAAGTTTTGCCGGAGCACCGGAGCCGGAGAGGTGGAAGGAATTGACTTCCAGGGGGTTTCTCGATTCCCTTCACAGGCGCGTTAGTTGATCCCATGAAGAAATCACAAACCTGCAGGGCAATTGCATTTGCGGCCACCGCCGCGCTTTGCGGAGCCGCTTATGGGCAAACCCCCACCGCGGAGGCGCTCGTCAGCAAGCTGGTCGAGAAGGGGATCCTGACGGATGCGGAAGCCAAGCAGGTGATGGGTGAAGCCGCGCAAACCAACCGGGCTCCCGCGTCCAAATGGAAGCTGAACGACGCAGTCAAGAGCCTCGGGCTCTATGGCGACGTGCGGTTCCGCTACGAATACCGGTCCGCGGAGAACGCTCCGGGGTCGGGGCAATCAGGGAGCACCTACTACCGCTCCCGGCTCCGCTACTCGGTCCGGGTCGGCATTCAGGGCGACCTCTTTGATGACTTCTACTACGGCCTCCGGATTGAGACCGGGAGCAATCCCCGCTCGCCGTGGGTGACCTTTGGGGACGACACCAATCCGACCCCTTCAGCCAAGAACAGCGACGGGGTGTCCATCGGCCAGGCATTCCTCGGCTGGCGGCCCGCCACATGGCTCGACCTGACCCTGGGCCGGATGCCCATGCCGCTCGTCGTCACACCCATGATCTGGGACGCGGATATCCAGCCTGAAGGCGCGGCGGAGAAATTCAAATGCGTATTCCAGGACGTGGATCTGTTCGCCACCTTCGGCCAGTTCCTCTACCAGGATTCCAATTCCAACAATGAGTTCCCGGCCGGCAACCCCTTCCTGCTGGCCTGGCAGCTTGGCGTCAACGTGAACATCAGCCAGGACAAAGCGCTCAAGGTCGCCCCGGTCTTCTACACCTACACGGGGTTCGGTCAGAACAACGGCCTGAACCAGCCTTTCAGCGGCCAGGGATCGGGCGGATTGAATCCCAACACCCCCGGCTTCAACCAGAACGGCATTAACGACCTGCTGATCCTCGAAGTGCCCGCCGAGTTCAACTTCAGCCTGGCCGGGTACAGGGCGCGGATATTCGGGGATTTCGCCTTCAATTTCTCCGGCGACAACCGGGCGCGCGCCGCGGCCGCCGCCACCGCTCCCGCGGGAAACCTCCCCTATCCCGTCACCGGCCAGAACACGGCTTATCAACTGGGGCTGGGCTATGGAAACCTCGGCCTGGTTTACGGGCAGACCTCGAAGAGGAACACATGGGAGGGCAGGGTTTATTGGCAGCACATCGAGCAATACGCCGCCGATGTCAACCTGCTCGACTCGGATTTCCTGGAGGGCCGCGCCAACCTGCAGGGAGTCTATGTCGCCTTCACCTACAGCTTCACCGACGCCATCCTCGGCACGGTCCGCTACGGCTACGCCCAGCTCATCAACCCGAAGCTCGGGACAGGCGGTAACAACTCAGACCTCTACATTCTCAACCCGGTCAACTATTACAACCTCTTCCAGTTCGACGTGACCTGCCGGTTTTAGGTTCACGCAATCCCGCCAACCCGGCCTGTTTGAAAGCCCACCCCAGGGAGGGCGAGCGTCCTCGCGAGCCCGAATATCATTGGAGATCAGTTCCCCATCCCGACACGGAAGAAGAGGCCGGGGTTGTTGGTCATCGGACAATCCTGCGTGAGGATGCCGCCGGTGCCGGTGCGCGGCGGGCCGTAGGGCGACCAGGTCGTGAAGTCGGGTGTGGACCAGAGCTGGTAGCTGGCGCCGCTGCCCGTGCGCCAACTCACGCGCAGCGTCGAGCCGTCGGCTTCTACACTTGGGTAGGGAGGCGGGTAGCCAAAAACCAGCGTGCCGAAGCCGCTGATGTGGTTGGTATCGAAGCCCGCCGTGCTGTAGGTGTTGATGGCAATGCGCCCGCCGCCGCCCGCCGCCCCGTAAGGCTCGGCTGGGCCGCCCAGTGCGCTGATGCTGCCGTTCCCGACCAGCGCGCTGGCGGTAATCCAGATGCTGCCGCCCGCCCCGCTGCCCCCGCCGAAGGACGGCGAAACAAGACCATTCGCGCTAAACGTGCCGTCCAAGTGCAGGCTGCCGTTCACGATGAGCCGAAGGGCGCCGCCGCCGCTGCCACCGCTGCCCGAACTCGGACTGCCCCCGCCGCTACCCAGCGTGACCGGTTGGTTGCTCGACCCGTAGGTGCCGCCGCCCGAGACCACGTAAGTGGCATCCCAATAGGATGACTGCCCCCAGCCGCCGTGACCGGCGCCACTAGCCCAGCCGGAAATACTCCTCTGACCGGCCCCCGGCCCGCTGGCTGCGGGATAGCCCAAACCGTTCACGTTGAATGAGGCGTCGCTGGCGACCCAGGCATCGCCCAGGCAGGTCCACTGGAATCCCGCTTGCGTCTGGTCGTGGGTGACGACCGCGCCGTTGGTCAGTACCAGGTTCCGGAAGGTCAGGGGCACGTCCGGCCTGACGATGGCGGCGCCCGAGAGGGTAAGATCGAAGACCAGCCCTGCCGGCCAGTTACTACTGTTCAGCCGGGTCACACCGGGATTGTTGCCATTGTCCACAAGGACCAGGCCGCAAGCATCCGACGACCGCCGGGTGTAGATCGTGCCCGCGCCGCCCACTTGGTTGCCCACCGCGCCTGCCGCGCTGAGCAGGCCACCGAACGTGTTTTGCGTGAAGTAGAGCGCGATGCGCCCACCCCCGCCACCGCCGCCGCTGCTGCTGGCTGCGCCCCGCGCGGTAATAGACCCGCTGCCCGTCAACTCGCCCACAGTGATCCATAGGCTGCCGCCCGCACCGCCGCCATCGTAGAGGCTAGAAGGCGCCACGCCGTCGTCCGTCAGCGCCCCGTCCACCCGCAAAGCCCCGACAACATTCAATGTCACCGCACTACCGCCGCTGCCACCGCTGCCCAGACTCGAACTACCCCCGCCGCTGCCCCACTGGGTCGGGGTAACAATGGAATCATACACGCCACCCCCTGGCAGGCTATAGCCAGTGACAGCTCCCCCCACCCCGCCGTGGCCAGCACCCGTACCATAGCCACCCGTATTTCGCCCCCCCGCGCCAGGGCCTTGCTGGGGGGCGTAACCCATACCGCTCACATCCAATTTGCCGCCGAGGTCAATCCCGGCATTACCCAGCACCGTTACGGCAAGGTTGCTCGAACTAGCGGGGCAGGACAGCACTCCGTTGGTCTGAATCAGCAAGGTGCCGCAGGTTAGAGGCGCGGAAGCGCTGGCTTTGCCTTGGTTACGAATGACCAACCCAAACGCTTCCGGCGTGGTCAGCGGGGTCCACGCACCCCCATTCCCGCTGTTGTCCACGAGCAGATGGCCCAGGGCCTCGCTCGACGATTTGGTGTAGATCGTTCCCGCGCCTCCCGCCTGATTTCCGGCTGCGCCCGCTGCGCTGAGCAGGCCGCTAAACGTGTTCTGGGTGAAATAAAGCGCGATGCGTCCGCCGCCTCCGCCGCCGCCACCCTGGGCCACACCGCCCAGGCCGCCGCACGCGGTAATCAAACCGCTGCCGGTCAGGGTGCCCACGTTGAGCCACAGGCTGCCGCCCGCGCCGCCGCCATCGTAGGGCCTAGAAGGCGCCACGCCGTCGGCCGTCAACGCTCCGTCCA
>JAPLUA010000460.1 GCA_026397855.1 Verrucomicrobiota bacterium
GAATCGCAGCGCATGCTGCTCGACGCCGCGCGCAGCTTCATTGGCGAGCGCGCGCCGGTCTCCCACCTGAGGCGGCTGCGCGACAGCCGCGACCCCGACGGCTTCGATCGCGCGCTGGACGGGCTCAGGTCCCCTGCCCTCCCGGCACCGGCAACCGAGGTGCAGCGCCGCGCCCTGGCGGAAGAGCAAGGCGTGGCGGAGGCGGCCGCGATCCACTTCCGGGCCTCGGCCAACCAGGCGCGGTTTGTCCTGGCACGGCGCGCCGCCATGAAGGCCGGGGACAGCGGACGGGAACCGCACCGGCAGGAGATGGAGCGGATCTTGCGCGATGAAATAGCGCTCGCCAGGCGCCTGCATGCCATCCAATCGCGCGATTCGCGGATTGGCTTTGAAGCTTCCAACCAATACTATTATGTGCCGGTGGACCTGATGGAAAAAGTCATCAACTGCCGCCACCTCCTGGACCAATTCGTACGAATGCCTTGAATGACGTAGTGATTGCCAAGGGCCGGTCGAGCCCGGTATCCTCGCACCATGAAATGGTTCTCAGTCGTCGTGGTTCTGCTTCTGGCCCTTGCAGGGGCTAGGGCAGAGGGGCCGGATGACCAGTATGTCACTATCTACAATCTTATACAGGACGCCGATTCCCAGAACAGCAGCGGCCAGTTCAGCCGGGCGCTGACAAAATACCGCGAGGCCCAGACGGCCTTGTTGAAGTTCCAGAAAGACTACCCGGGCTGGAATACCAAGGTGGTGGGCTACCGACTGAACTATCTCTCGGACAGCATCGAATCGGTCTTGCCCAGGGTTCCCACGCCTGCGCCCTCCCTTTCGAGCCCGCCCACGTCGGCCCCGGCAAAGCCCCCGGTCGCCGGCTCCACCACGCCGAACCATCCCGTGCCGCCGCCTGATTGGGATGCCCAGGTGGGCTCCCTCAAGGACCAATTGCGCCGTGTGCAGGAGGACAAGGTCTCCCTCGAGGCGAAGCTCAAGGAGGCCCTCGCAGCGCAACCCGCCTCGATAGATCCGCGCGAACTGGCAAAGGCTGACAACAAGATCAAAGCTCTGCTGAAGGATATTGACCTGCTCAAGGTCAGCCTGGAGCAGGAAAGAACCCGGGCCGCGGCCGACCCGCAGGCCATCGAGTCGGCGCGAAAGGCCCTCGACAAGGCCAACCGCGACCTTGTCGGCCAAACCGGCAAAGCCAACGCGCTCGAAAAAGAGAGGGACGCGCTTCAAAGCAGGCTGAACCGGCTGAGCGACCCCAATGCAGCCTCCGCGAACGCCGGGATGATCGCTTCCATCCGCAAGGAACTGGAAGCAGCGAACCTCAAGGCCGACCAGCAGGCCAAACTCGCTACCCAGCTCGCGCAGGAAAAGGAAGCCATCCTGCTGCGCTCGAAAGCCGACACCCAGACCACCAGCGCCCTGCGAGGCGAGAATGAGCTCCTCAAAAAGCAGCTCTCCCAACTGAAGTTGGCCCCTCCCCCTGACTCCCGGTCCCAGGCCGCCCTCTGGCAACTCTCCCATGCCCAGGCGCAGATCGCAGTGCTCGAATCCGACAAGGAAATCCTGCGCCTCGAAAAGCTGGACCTCGAGAATCAGTTGCGGCGGTTGTCCGACCGGCTTTCGGCCATCAAAGCCCCCCCCCCGAAAGCCGAGGACCCGAAGCTTGTTAAACAGCTGGAGCGGGAACGGGACGATCTCAAGAGGCAGCTCGAGACCGCCAACAAGGAGCTGAAGTCTGCCCGCGCGGTAATTCCAAAATCACCTCCGGGGTCGCCCAAAGCTGAAGACCCGAAGCTCATCAGGAAGTTGGAGCAGGAACGGGACGATCTCAAGCGACAGCTCGAAACCGCCAACAAGGAGCTGAAGTCCCCCCATGCCCCGATCCCCGCACCACCTCCGAAGCCGCCCAAGGCCGAAGACTCCAAGCTCGTCAGGAAGCTGGAGCAGGAACGGGATGACCTCAAGCGGCAGCTCGAAACCGCCATCAAGGAGCTGAAATCCACCCGGGCCCAGATCCTCGCAGCAACCGCGAAGCAGCCCAAAGCCGAAGATCCTAAGCTCGTCGGGAAGCTGGAGCGGGAACGGGACGACCTTAAGCGGCAACTCGAGACCGCCAACAAGAACCTGAATTCGCGCAAGAACAAGACGGCAACCGCTCGCGCACTCGAAGCCGAGCAGCAATTGGCCGCACTGCGCGCTCGGCTCGGCGTCATCGAGGCCCACCCGGTTCCATACACTGCGGAAGAATTGGCTCTCTTCCGGAAACCGGAGGCGAAGCCGGTCCCGGCCGATTCCAAGCCCGCTGTCAAGGCGAGCAAGGAGCTGCCCCCGGATAGCGTGGCGCTGGTTGCGGAGGCTAAACGCTATTTCTCCGCCAAGCAGTTGGACAAAGCGGAGGACCGCTACCTGCAGGTGCTGCGCCAGGAGCAGAACCACGTTCCCACCCTGGCCAACCTAGCTGCGGTTGAACTCGAACTGAACCACCTTCCGCTCGCCGAAACAAACATCCTGCAGGCCATCGCGCTCGCGCCGGATGATCCCTCCTGCCTCCTGATCCTCGGCCAACTGCGCTTCCGGCAGGGACAGTATGACGCCGCGCTGGACGCCCTGAGCCACGCAGCCAAAGCCGATGCGCGGAATGCAGAGGCCCAGAACTACCTCGGCCTGACCCTCAGCGCGAAAGGCTTCCGGGTCCCGGCGGAAACAGCCATCCGAAAGGCCATCCAACTCGAACCCGGGTATAGCGAGGCACACAACAACCTGGCGGTCATTTACGCCACGCAGAAACCGCCTCTGCTCGAACTGGCCCGCTGGCATTACCAGAAGGCCCTCGCAGCCGGCGGCTCCGCCTCGAACTGGCCCGCTGGCATTACCAGAAAGCTCTCGCAGCGGGCGGCTCCGCCAACCCCGAACTCGAAAAACTGCTCGCAGCCGGCAACGCTGCCGACACCACCAAGCAATAATCAGTCCGCCCGGCGCTCACGCATCACGCATCACGAATGCTACACCAGTCGCTCCACGAACTCAGAATCCCCACCCAAGGGCGCGACTTGTACGAGTTCACCGGGCAGGTCGTCTCCTGGGTCTCCCAGAACGGCTGGCAAACCGGCTTGCTGACCCTCCATCTCCGGCACACCTCGGCATCGCTACTGATCCAGGAAAACGCCGATCCGGACGTGCGGCGTGACCTGGAGTCGTTCTTTGCCCGCCTTGTGCCGGACGGCGACTCCATTTTCGTGCATACCGCCGAGGGCGACGACGATATGCCGGCACATATCCGCACCGCCCTGACCGCCGTGAATCTCTCCATCCCCGTGGCGCATGGTCGGCTGGCGTTGGGAACGTGGCAGGGAATCTACCTCTGGGAACACCGCCGGTCGCCGCATACCCGGACTGTCACGCTGCACTTTGTTGGCGAATAGCCGGGGCAATCCGCCTCGACCTGGACAAATCGCGCAGCCCGGTTTTCAACTTCCAATTCATCCCATCCCCGGTATCATAGGCCGCATGTCTCAACACCGTATCGGCATTATCGGCGGCAGCGGCCTCTACCACATCGAGGGGTTCACCAATCAGAAGTGGGTGAAGCTTAAGACCCCGTTCGGCCCGCCCTCCGACAGCTTTCTTACCGGCAAACTCGCCGGGCGCGACGTTGTCTTTCTGCCTCGCCATGGCCGGGGCCACCGCATCATGCCCAGCGAGTTGAATCATCGGGCCAATATCTGGGGCATGAAGAAGCTAGGCGCAGCGTGGATCATCAGCGTCAGCGCCGTCGGCTCCCTCCAGGCCAAATACAAGCCCTGCGACATCGTTCTGCCCGACCAGTTTCTGGACCGGACTAAACAATCCCTGGCGCACACCTTCTTTGGCCGGGGCATCGTCGGGCACATCGCGTTCGCCCATCCCATCTGCGACGAGCTGCGGGGTCTTCTGCTGAAGACGGCTCGCGCCCTTAAAGCGCGTGTCCACAATGGCGGCACCTACGTCAACATGGAAGGCCCGGCCTTCAGCACCCGCGCCGAATCCCTGACCAACCACAAAATGGGCTACGACGTCATCGGCATGACCAACCTGGGGGAGGCCAAATGCTCCCGCGAAGCCGAGATCGCCTACGCCACGATGGCCATGATCACCGACTACGATTGCTGGAAGGAAGACGAGGCGCACGTAACCGTGGAGATGGTAATCGCCAATCTGAACAGGAACGCCGCCATGGCCCAGGCAATCATCAGCCAGGTGCTGCCGCGGATTCCCG
>JAPLUA010000622.1 GCA_026397855.1 Verrucomicrobiota bacterium
ACGCCGCGAGCTTCGCATCGGTATTATTAGTTGGCTGATGAAGTTGACCGATAGCCGCCCCGTACCAGTTTGACAGAACGACGTCCGGGGCTTTCGGCGATGGCGGAATGAGGTCCGCCAGCGAGGCGGGCGACAGGGAACGGGCGGTCTGAATGAGGTTGTCCGCTTCGTTTTGAAGCCTGTTGCGATTAGTATTAACGGCATCCGATACGGGGGAAACAGAGGCGAGCAACTCTTTGGCGGCTATGTAGGTTTGCAGCTCTGTTGGATTGAAGAGCGCCCATTGCAGCTTGGCATCCAGTTCTTTTAGCTGGGCACCCTGACGGGCCGCGATGCCATCTTTCATGCCTTCAACCGCGGCAAGAGCGTTCTCCATATCGGTTGGTGCTGCCTTGGATTCAGGAATCGCTTTGTCCAAGGTCTGGAGAACGGCAAGAACCATGGCGGCCCCATTTGTAAGAATGGCTGGATCGGATGCGGTGGCGAGGGCGGTTTCTTTCCATTGCAGGAACTGCTTGAGGGCGGAGCCGGAGTCCGAACCGCCGAGAGTGAAGGCTGAGAGATAACACAGTTCAGCCAGTTCGGGCCGGGATTCTTTGGCGAAGCGGTCTGCTGCGGAGAGGAGAGCCGAGTGCCTATCGGCGCGTTCCTTCGCCGGGCGAGCAAGCTCAAGTTGAACCACCTGCACCGTCGCGGCCAGGCCAGCGAGTTGAGTCTGGAGTGAATTGGAGATGCCAGTCATGAGCTCTGCCACTTTGGTGGCAAGAGCCTGGTCGGCTTGTGATCGGAAGTCGTTTGAAAGTCGGGTGGCGACTTCGCTTGCCTTGGCATTCAAGTTCTCAGCGAACTGGGCAGAAAGCATTACGGAATTGGAGCGAAATTGCTCTGTCTGAAGACGGTAGTAGTTGGAAAGCTGTGCAGCGGCGGCTGACTCCTTGGCTGCGAACTGAGCCGAGAGCATCGCCGAGTTTGACGCGAATTGTTCCGTCTCCCGGCGGTAGATGTCGGAGATCTGCGTGGAAGCGGCTGCGCCCTTGGCATCGAGCTTCTCGGAAAAGCGGGAGAAGATCTCATCCGATTTGGCGTCCAGACGCTTTGAGGCTACCAAGGCGAAGAGGGCGGTGGACGCGATCAGGCCCCCGGCCAGGAAGGCGGAGGCCACGGCAGCGACGCCGAATCGTTTTGGCGAATCGGCGCTGTTGTTGACGGTTGACGGACGGCTATCTGGATTCGCCTGTTGCATGAAGTCATTCTGCATAAATTGTTTGATGTTGAAAGTCAAAAACGAGAAGAAGGGCTTGGCCCAGCGCACCCGTCGGCAGGCACCGGCTGCTGGGGCAGAAGAACCCTGACGTGGACCGCTTCCCACGGAGGGGCATCTGGGACTACGCGCCCCACCTCACATGCCAGGGGGAGGCTGTCTTGGAGCAAACGGCTGATGTGGCGGTTGCAGAACCGGGGAACGTAGCCCAGCTTGGCCGGGCCGGGGTGAATCTCCACAGCGAAACTGTCGTGGGGGTTGTCCGGTTCCGGGCGGAGTGCCAGGCGGGTGCCTGGGGTGAGGGTTGGCAGGACGGCTGTGTCGGCGTAGTAGCGGAAGCCGGCAATCGCAAAGTCGTTCATCAGGACTTTGCGCACGGTCGGGGCCGGCGCAGCGGTGACTTGTCGTGCCGCCAGAACGGCGCCGGGGATCAGGGGGGACTTCACCAGGAAACCGAGGAAGGCCCGGCGCGAATTATTGCACAGTTCATTCTTCATGCCGCCATTGTGGCAGATGGGGAGTGCCAAATACGGGCACTGGCCTAAAAAAAGTTTTCCACCTCCTTTTGGGGTTGAAGTGACCACGGGATGTATGGCATAAGAGGCCGCACGAAAGCTTCTTATGAAGAAAGTGAAGAGCGCACTTTACAGTCGGTTGCCGTGGGAACGGATGCTGAAGATTCATGAAAAGATCAAGACTGGGGGGTGGCCGAACTGCGTTCAGATGGCGGCGGAAATGGAGGTTGGGCTGCGGACCGTCAAACGGGATCTGGACTTCATGCGGGACAGGCTGCGGATGCCGATTGAGTACGACAACCGGCAACACGGCTTCTACTACACCAAGCTGGTGGACAACCTGCCTAGCACACCGATGACGGAAGCCGAAATCTTCGCCATGTTGGTGGCGCACAAGGCCATTGCCCAATACCACGGGACGCCTTTTGAGCGGCCGTTGCAAATGGCGTTCAGGAAGATGGCCGGAATGTTGGACCGGGAAGAGCGATACAGCTTGGAAAACCTGCTAGAGGCGCTTTCGTTTCGGCCTTTTGCACCGGAAGACACGGATTTGCGGATTTTTCAGACCATCACGCGGGCGCTGCAAAGCAAGAGGGCGCTGCGGTTCAAATACCGGAACCTGGGGTCTAAGGCCGAGCAGGAACGGCTGACGCATCCCTACCATCTGGCCTGCATCGACAACCAGTGGTACCTGTTTGCCTTCGACGTGAGGCGCCAGGGCATGCGGACTTTTTCGCTTAGTCGGCTGACCGACCCGGAACTGACCGGGGAGCACTACAAGATGCCCAAGGACTTTGACCCGGACGAATACCTGAGCGGGAGCCTGAATGTGTTTAAGGGGCATGAGGATTTTGAAGTCGTCATCGAATTTGACTCGTGGGCCACGGACTTGGTCCGGGGCCGGCAGTGGCACGCCAGCCAGGTCTTTGAGGAACTGCCGGAAGGCGGGTCGCGGATGAAAATGCGACTCAACAGCGTGGAGAAAATCGAGCGGAGGATACGGAATTGGGGCGTGCATGCCACGGTGCTTGGGCCGCCACAACTGGTGGAAAGGATAGCGGAGACGACAGAGAAGCTGGCTAAACGATACCAGGGAGCGCGGACGGTGGCGATCTGAAGAAAGGAAGGAAGATGAAGGAATATTCGGAATACGTGACTACGTTCATTGATGTGCTGGGCTTCAAAAACCTGGTGGCAAAGAAAAGCGCCGAGGAAATCGGCGCCATCCTATCGCGTCTTCATACCATGACGGAAGGCAGCGAGTACGAGAAGCTTGTCATGGGGCGCGGGACAATCGCATTCTCGGACTCGATCGTGAGGACCTCGGCGCTGGCGATGCCCAGCGGGGATGCCGCCAGGTATGGCATTCTCTTTCACGAACTGCTCAGTCTGGTCCACGCGCAAATGGATTTGATCGCGCGCCATGGGGTATTCCTACGCGGAGCAGTGAGCATTGGCCAGGCTTACCACGAGGGGACAACCATTTTTGGACCTGGGCTGATCCGCGCTTACGAAACGGAAAGCGAACTGGCCCTGTTTCCGCGGGTCATCTTGGATCCGGTTGTTTTGAAGAAATACACGGAGGAGGGAAGCACACTAAAAGCAGGTTATCATAGCCTTAAGCAAGACACGGAATACGTGAGCAAGCTAGTAAGGGAAGACGCTGATGGGGTGTGGTTTGTGGACTACCTGAAAGCGGTCGCTTCCGAACTCGACGAACCTGAGGCCTATCCGGGAGTGGTGCTGCGCCACAAAGAAGCGATTCTCGAAGCGGCAAAAGGACAAGGGGCACTGAACAAGGTTTCCCAGAAGTACAACTGGCTGGCGCGGTACCACAATCGAGTGGCTGAAGAGATTGGGGCCGGATATTTCCGGGAGAACGGCGTTGCGATGGAGAGGGTACTCATCACGCCTAAGGAGATGCTCACGCTCACGGCTCTGGCGCGAGGACAGTAAGCGGCAGAGTCAGGCGGCCACGAGGAGCGGGCGGTGAGTAACCCTGGGAGTAAGTTTTTCGACCCTTCTTGGGTCGGTGCCTGTATTTGGCTCTGTCCGTCACTTCGGCTAGCGTCTCGCCCGCCCAGCCTGCACATCCCCAGACTGGAAAGGGCAGGCGGCACGCCTGCCCTACTCTGAGGCTCATGCCTGCGCGCTTCCCGCCGGCGCCGCCAGGAGCAGGTGCATCATCTGCTCCGCTGCAGCGCGCGCAGCGCGCCGGACGAGTGCTGGATCTGTACCGTAGCCAAATTCGCAGGTGATGGCCGGGACATGGAACGTGGCCGCCGCCCACGACTTGCTGGTCGGCAGCCCGGCATTGTTGGTGATGTCACGCAGGAAGTGAAAGTCCTGGCACTGCCGTTGAATGGCGTCCAGCCAGCGGTCGGTGAAGCCTTCAGATGATGTCGGCTGGGAACTGGCCTGTTCGTAGAACACATTTGTGTGGGTCGCGTGGAAGTCCAGAAAGAGAAACGGCCGCGCACCCGGCTGGGCGGCAAGCGACATCAACGCATCACGCGCCGCGACGGTCTCGGGTTGGGAGAACGGGCCCCAGTCGCGGTTCAAGTCCACCGCGCCCAGGCCGCTCCGGAAGTTGCATTGCCAAATGCAAACAGGGATGCCATACATTCTCAACTGCAAATGGTATGAGAGTATTGGGACAAATCCTGAACCGCTTCTTCCTGCTCGCGAGTCTGGCGACTGTCGGCCTTGTCGGAGCCGCGCCCGCAACTCCAGCCCCCCCGCTTGAACGTCTCCAGGCCCGCCAACATCTCAAGGTCCTCGTCACCGATTCGGGCCTGGGCGGCCTCTCCGTGTGCGGCGACCTGGAAAGAAAGGCGCTCGCGCGCAAGGCGTTCGAGTCGGTTGAGATCGTCTTCTGCAACGCGCTGCCCGAAGCGAACCTGGGCTACAACAACCTGGACACCCCGCAACGCAAGGCCCGCGTCTTCTCCGATGCGCTGGGCGGCATGGTCAAGTGGTATGAGCCCGACATCGTCCTGATCGCCTGCAATACCTTGTCGGTGGTGTATCCGGACACGGACATCTCCCGGACGCTCAAGATGCCGGTGGTTGGCATTGTTGATCTGGGCGTGGATATGATCGTGGGCCAACTGCATGAGCAGCCGGCAAGCTGCGCCGTGATCTTCGGGACCGAGACGACCATATCCGCGGGCACACATCGAACGAAGTGCCTGGCCAAAGGGATAGACAGCGCCCGGATCATCAATCAGCCGTGTGCCGATCTCGCGGCCGAGATCCAGACCAATCCGGGCGGCGAGGCTGCCGGGAACCTCATTGACCTGTATGTCGAGGAAGCGGTGAGCCATTTGCCGAAGGGTAGCAACTGCGTCATTGCCGCGATGTGCTGCACGCACTACGGGTATTGCGCGGATCGGTTCACGCAGGCATTTGCGGCCGCCGGGAGAAAGGCCGAGATCGTCAACCCGAACGCGAAGATGGCGGACCTGCTATTCGCGCCGGGCATGGATCACCGATTCGCCGCCCCAAGCGTCTCGGTCAAGGTTGTCTCGCGGGCACTGCTATCCCCGGAAGAAACCCGCGCCATCAGCGCGCTGCTGGAAAAGGACTCGCCCAAAACGGCGGCGGCCCTCAGGCAATACGAGCGCAAAGCCGACCTCTTTCCATTTCGGCGGGAATAGCCTCCAGCCCACGGAAGCCGGCTGAAGAAACAGCGGTAACACCTTCTCTTGGAGGGCTCGCGGATCGTTATGCGGGAGTGTGCGGCACATCTCATCTAAACCTTCGAGCTGCTCTCCACCAATGAAGCGTAGCTGCTACGGTCTGGCGATAGCCAGCCGGAGATCAACTACCGTGCGGCTATGGTCAGCCGTCCACAGGTATAGCCGGAGGGGGATCTCGGCCCCGGGTTTGGCATCCTTTGAAACCTTCAGGGTAAACCCCTCCCGGATGGGGCAGGTCCGGTACTCGCTCGTGACCACCACGTCCGGGCTGAGGCTCGTCAGTACCGCATAGTCGCACGAGCCGGTGATCTGCGGCTTCCAGTGCTCGGTAGCGCCGGGTCTGAGCGGCAGCGCGGAGGTTGGGAGGTCGCACTTGGTCGAGCCTTCGCGGCGCACCGGCAGATCGGCGCAGCGGTCAATGAGGTAAAGCAGGGGCTCGCGGACGTTGTCGAGGTATTCCTGTTCCATGCGCGCGGGCGGGTCGTAGAAGGTGGCGCCGCCAATTTCCACGTTGAAGCTGTAAACCCCGGCGGCGTAATAGGCGAACTGGAAGGACAGCCCGGTATCACCGCCGCGGGTGTCTGCGGGCGACGCGCCGGCCGGGGGCAGATTCGTGTAGGTGCGGTAACGCGACTTCTGCGCCGCGAAGATGCCGCGCATCATCGAAGCATAGCGGGCGTGTTCGCCTTCGATGAGAAACATCGGCTGGAAGATCGCCGCCATGTGCGAGTGCATGTCCACGAACACCCGCACCGGGTGCGATTCCAGGAAAGCGGCCAGCGCCCGGGTCTCGGGTTCCGAGAGCGGCGCGGCGCCCTGGTAGGTGGCCGCGCCGGGCTTGAGGCTGCCGCCGCCCCAGCGGATCGCGAAGTTGCGGTTGAGATCAACTCCCAGCGCGCCGGCCGCGCCCTTCGACCGGTTCTTGCGCCAGTTTGCGCCCCGCGCCGTGCCGTCGCTCGCGCGCATGTCGTAAACCTTTCCGTCCACGTTGAGCACGGGGATCAGCCAGATCTGCCGCGTCTTGACCAGCCGCGTGATGCGTTCGTTGCGCCCGTAGCCGTCCAGCAGTTCCCCGCCCAGTCGCATGACGGCGATCTGTGGCTGCTGCTCCCGCGGATGAATGCCGCCCATCAGCAGGATCTGCGGTTTGTCGCCCTTGTTTCCGTCCGCATCGTCGGAAATCCGCAGGATGGGAATGTCGCGGCCTTCGGCGGTTTTGCCGAGGGATTCCTCGTGGATCAACTGGGGGTGCTCCCGCTTCCAGCGGTCAATCGTGCGCCGGATCTCGGCCCAGGTGTAGAAGTGCCCGGCGCTGCTGCCAGTGGTGTTGGTGCCCGCTTGCGGCAAAACAGCCGATGGAGGGCCGGACTCCACCCCGTGAACTGCTGCGCTGAACAGCACGATCAGCAGCAACAGACACCGGGTTGCGACGTGCCCCGTGAAGGATGGAAAGTTGCCCTGGAACAAGAGTGGGGTAGGGAGTCCCCCTTTAGTGGTTCGAGTCATTGGATGCGATTTGGGCCAAAGCCCACAAGCCGAGTGAACTCCGGCTTAGTGCCCACGGTCGCAAGTGCTGTGACGTAACGCAGATTTGTAATCTGCTGTATCGCCGATTTGTAATCGGCAGACCTTTCGGCGTATTCAAGCACGTCCGAACTGGGTAAGGCCAGCAGGTTGAAAACCTGCGATACAGCAGACTGAAAGTCTGCGTTACGTTGCGGTGGCTTTGAATACGTCACTGGATTGATGTCCTGATGCCCTCAGTAACCCAAAGCCACTCCATCGCGCCTCGGGTCGCCCATGCCCACCAGTTTGCCGTCGGGCCGGAACAGGATGCCTTGGGCGCCGCCGAAGTACAGATCCAGATCCTTCTTCACTCCTAGCTTGTAGCCGCGTGCCTCAAGGGCGCTCAATACCTCCTTGGGAAACCGGGCCTCAACCGCGGTCTCAGTCAGGTTGCCGTTGTGAAAGCGCGGCGCCAGGATCGCCCCCGGCAGATCCAGCTTGAAGTCCACCACCCCGATCACGATGTTGGCCAGCGCGGTGATGATGCGCGTCGCGCCCGGGCTGCCGACGGTCATGAAGGGCTTCCCGTCGCGGAGCACGATCACCGGGGCCATGCTGCTCAACGGCCGCTTGCCCGGCGCTGGGGCGTTCACCGAGCTGGGCTGCAAATCAAAATCATCCATCTCGTCATTGAGCAGAATGCCTGTGCCCGCCGGCACCACTCCCGCGCCCATGAAATGATTCAAGGTCTGGGTGATCGTCACAATGTTGCCCTCCTTGTCCACCACCGAGAATGAGGTGGTGCTGCCCGACTCATATTTCGACGGCGTGCCGGCGGCGGCCCGCTTCGGCTTCTGCGGGTCAATGGCCTTCCGCCGCTCCGCCGCATAGGCCTTGTCCAGCAGCCCGCTCACCGGGATCTTCGCAAACGCCGGATCGGCCATGTATTTTGCGCGGTCTGCAAAAGCCAGTTTCTGCGCCTCCACGCACACCGCCAGGTACTCCGCCGAGCCTTGTTTCATCTGCGCCAGGTCGTAGCCCTCCAATATGTTCAGCAGCTCGATGAGCGTCAGCCCGCCCGATGAAGGCGGGGGCAGGGTGATCACCGTGTAACCCCGGTAAGTGCCCTGCACCGGCTTTCTCAGCACGGCCTTGTAATTCGCCAGATCGTCCTTGGTAATCCACGCCCCGCCCTTCTCGGCAAACTCCTTCGCGATGGCATCCGCAATTTCCCCCTTATAGAGAACATCCGCCCCGCCCGACGCGATCTTCTTTAGCGTCGCGGTCAGCTCGGGGTTCCTGATCACATCCCCAGGCTGAGCTGGCAGGCCGTCCTTGTAAAAGTTCTTCTGCATCCACGGCATGGCGGGGGCCTTCTCCAAGCGGTCGAATTCCTCGGCCAAAATCTGACTGAGCGTTTCCGACACCACCAGCCCCGCCTCCGCTTGCTGGATTGCGGGCTGAACCAAATCCGCCCATGGCCGGGTGCCGAACTTCTTATGCAGCATCTCCAGCCCCCGCAATTCTCCGGGCACCGCCACCGCCTTGTAACCGGTCGCCGACGCATCACCGACGGCTTTGCCTTTGGGAGTGAGCGGATAGGTATCGGGCCGCGCCTTCGCGGGGGCCGTCTCGCGGAAATCCACCACGTAGCTCCGCTTCTCTTTGGCCACATACACCAGTGCGAAACCGCCGCCGCTCAAGCCCGAGGCGTTGGGCTCCACCACTCCGAGACTCAGCGCCGTCGCGATCGCCGCATCGGCCGCGTTTCCCCCCTTCTGCAAAACATCCAGCCCGGCGCGGGCCGCCAAGGGATGCGCCGCGGCAACGACTCCGTTGGCCCCCAGCGCGTCGCGCTTGCTATCCGCCGGCCTCGCGGCGGCGGCGGCTTCACCCGGGATCGTGCCCAGCCTTAGCAGGATGCTCGTGATCGCGCCGAACTTCAGCGCTTGTTTGCTTAGTATTCTTGCGGCCATGTTCAAATCAACTCTCCGCCGGCATTTCCCGGCTCTCATCGGTGGTCTTGTGCGCCTTGCCCGCGGCGGCTCCCGGGCACCAGTCGCGCGGGTGCGTGTCCGCCTTGGGTGATCGGTTTCAGTCAGTCGGCGTATCCCAGTTCGCGGCGGCGGGCCCACAGTTCGCGCGGCTTGAAGATGCCGGCGGGAGTGATAATGCCGGTGATCAGCTCCGCGGGCGTCACATCGAAACCCGGATTCAGGGCGCCGCTGGCGGGGTTGGCCACGCGCACATACACCCTACCGGCGGATTTCGCGCCCGCCGCCACGCCCCATGCGCCGAGCACCTCGCTCTCGCATCGTTCTTCGATCGGAATGTCGAAGCCGGCCTTCAGGTTCCAGTCAATGGTGGATAAGGGAATCGCCACGTAGAAAGGAATCTTGTGCCGCGCCGCCAGCACCGCCTTAGTGTAGGTGCCGATCTTGTTGGCCACTTCGCCCGTGCGGCCCAGCGTGCGGTCGCTGCCGACAATGACCAGGTCAACTTTGCCGCGCTGCATCAGGTGGCCGGCGGCGTTGTCGGCGATGACCTGGTGGGAGATTCGTTGCTGGGCCAGTTCCCAGGCGGTAAGCGTAGCGCCCTGCGAGCGGGGGCGGGTTTCGTCGCAGAAGACGTGGAACTTCCTGCCCTGCTCCTGGGCGGCATACATGGGGGCAGTGGCGCTGCCCACATCCACGAACGCCAGCCAGCCGGCATTGCAATGCGTGAGGACGTTCATGCCGCTGCGAATCAGCCCGGCTCCGTGCTTTCCGATGTCCCGGCAATGCCGCACATCCTCGTTCGCGAACTCCTCCGCGGCCGCCATGGCCAGGGCCTGTTGCTCCTCAACGGTCTCGCCGGCCTGCATCGCCTGGCGCACCTGGTTCATCGCGTTGACGGGATCAACGGCCGTGGGCCGGGCGGCCTGGAGGGTTTGATAGACCGTTTCGACGTGCCGCCCGAATGTTCCCAGGTTGCGGCCGCGGAAGGCGCGCGCACCCTGGGCGAGACCATAGGCCGCGGTGGCGCCGATCGCTCCGGCGCCGCGCACCACCATATCCTTGATCGCGCGGGCGGTTTGGCGGAAGTCATTCGCGGGCACGATCTTGAATTCGTGCGGGAGCAGGCGCTGCTCGATCAGCAGAACCGCGTTGTGCCGCGGATCAAAGGTGACTGTGCGAAAATGCCGCGTGCGGTCATGGAGTGTAACGTTCAAGGTGACTTCACTTTCATCTTCCGGAGTTGCCTTCTGTATTCCTGAAACTGCTTTGTTCAGGCATACGACAGCAGGAATTCTGTCCAGTTCAGCCACCCCAAGTCAAGCGCTGCGCGCTTCATCGCTGGCCCCGTGCGAAGCCCGGCCGGTTTTTCTGTTTCTTCGTGGGCTGGCAATCCCGTAAGCTGCCGGAGCTATGAAATGCTTCGTCACCGGCGCGTCGGGGTTCATCGGTGCGAACCTCGTTCATGAACTGGTCGCCAATCGGCACCGGGTCAGGGCTTTGCTTCGGCCGGGGATCGACCTGCGCGGCTTGCAGGGTGTCGAATTTGAGCGTGTCGAGGGGGACCTGAGTGATCGCGCCAGGCTGGCGCAGGCAATGGAGGGGTGCGATTGGTGCTTTCATGTCGCGGCCAGCTACCATCTCTGGCTGCGTGATTACGCGCCGATGTATGAGGCAAACGTTCAAGGCACCCGGAATGTGATAGAAGCTGCTGCCCAGGCAGGCTGCATGCGGATCGTTTATACCAGCACGGTCGGGTGCATAGGGCTGCCCGTTCCCTTCGAAGGGCGTGTTACGCCCTCGGACGAATCCACCCAGGTTCGCGAGGACCAGATGTCCAACCACTACAAACGGTCGAAGTGGCAGGCCGAGCAGGTCGCCACCACCCTTGCCCGCCGCGGCATGCCCGTCATTATTGTCAATCCCTCGACCCCGGTCGGTCCGCGGGATGTCAAACCCACTCCCACGGGCCAGATCATCGTTGATTTCCTGAACCGCAGAATGCCCGCCTATCTCGACACCGGCCTGAACTGGGTTCACGTGCGCGATGTGGCGATCGGGCACATCCTCGCCGCGCGTAACGGCTCCATCGGCCAGCGCTACATTCTCGGCCATGCCGAGGGAAACTGGACGATGAAGCAGGCGCTCGATGTGCTCGCGAAAGTCTCGGGTGTTGCCGCCCCGGAATGGCGGATCCCCTACAAGCTCGCGCTGATTGCGGCTCACATGGACGAAGCGTTGTCCCGGCTTACCGGCCGCCCCCCCCGAGCCCCCCTCGCCGGGGTTCGCATGGCGAAGCACAAGATGTACTTCAACCCCGCCAAGGCAATTCGCGAACTCCAACTGCCCCAAACGCCCCCCGAAGAGGCGCTGGCCGATGCCGTCAAATGGTTTCGGGCGAACGGCTATGTCAAATGAGCAGAGGCTTACTGAGGAGTCCCTGGCATACAACACACCAAGAACTGCGGAAGCTTCTCCCTCTCCCCTGCAGCAGGGGAGAGGGGTCCCCCAGTGTTGTCTATCCCGCGGACTTGGCAGTAGGCTCAGTCGCCTTGTGTCCCAATGCCGGTGAGCGGTCAGCAGATTTCAGTGGTGCTGCAATAGTCAAATAGAGCCAATGGGAGGCATGAATTGCAGCGGCAGAAGATCGGCCAGCCTGGTCCTGGCTCTCTTTGCCGCTTTTAGTTCATGGTCGGGGCAGGGGATCTCCCCCAATGTGGCCCTGGCAATCTACTCCCGGACCACGAACCAATTCGCTGCAGGTATCTTCCTCAAGCCCGCCCAAGCGACCAATGCCGGGTTGGCCTGCCAGCTTGCGCCGCGGACTATTCAGCAGGTCCCCGACGGGCCGCTCTCAGCCGATGCGTCCCGGGACCAGTTCGGCGCTCCAGGCATTTCGAATGGTGTTCCGGCTCTCAACCCGTCGCGCCCGGCCGTCTATTGGGCCGCGGACACCGTGCCGCTCAATGGCAGGGTCCACGTGCGACTCTCCTGGCAGTGGTGGTATCCTCCCCGTCCATCCTCCTCCTACGTGGCTGCCACTTTGCCCCGGCAAGGCGTTCGCATCACGCTCGATTCGCAGGGCCGCCCCGCCATCTGGGAAATCCTGGCCGACACCTCGGGTCGGCAATTGGTTTTCATTTCCGGGAGCCTGGAGGCTGCCGCTGCCGCCGAATTCGGCAAACCGCTGGCCGGGCGGCAATATTCGATCGAGCGCAGCCTGGAGGAGGCTCCGGATGTCATTGTTCCGCGCGTCATTGACGATGGCCCGATGGCCGACGGCCCGATCGTCTATCTCGGTGAAGGCACTCGCAATGTCTGCGCCCTCATCTGCCGCTGCATGCCCGCGCAGGTAAAACAACTTGCCGCCACGCGCACCTTCGATTTGATCCCGCTTGACGCCGGTGCCATGAACGCCCTGCAAGCCGCCGCAGGGGCGGATTTGAATGCGCTACCGGCGGTGTGGCCCGGCGACCGCCGAAGCAACAACCATCTCGGCACCCGCCTGCGCCTGCCCGCAAAGTTCTGACGGCGAATGGGGTGGAGGCCGGCGCTTTGCATTGTGGAAAGTCGCTCTATCCGCCTGCTCGATCCAGCGCCTTGCTTCCAATATCCCGCCTGAACTGGGCGCCCTCGAAGTGAATCGTTTCCACGGCAGCATAGGCGGCGGCACGCGCGGCTGATAGATCCTTCCCCCAGGCCGTCACGCCCAGGACCCGGCCGCCGTTGGTCACGACTTGGTCCCCGGCGTTCGCTGTGCCGGCGTGGAAGACCTTGGTGTTCGGCAACCGCGCCGCCTCGTCCAGCCCCCGGATCGGTTTGCCCTTCGCGTAGCTGCCCGGGTAACCGGCGGATGCCATCACAACGCACACCGACGGCATCGGGCTCCATTTCAGCTCAACGTTCTCGAGCGTGCCATCCGCGCTCGAGGTCAGCAGTTCGGCGAGGTCGTTCTCCATGCGCGTCAGATAGACCTGGGTTTCCGGGTCGCCGAACCGGGCGTTGAACTCGAGAACCTTCGGGCCATCCTTCGTCAGCATCACCCCCGGATACAGGATGCCGCGGAAATCAATGCCCTCCGCAAGGCATCCGCGCAGCCAGGGATCAAGAATGCCGGCGCCGACCGCCGCCAGCTCCGGCCCTGCCAGGAACGGGGCGGGGCAATAGGCTCCCATGCCGCCAGTGTTGAGGCCGGCGTCCCCGTCCAGCGCGCGCTTGTGGTCCTGGGATGCGGGAAACAGCTTGGCTGTCCGGCCGTCGCACAGGGCATGCAGGGAAATCTCCATCCCTTCGAGGAGTTCCTGGATGACGATGTGGGCCCCGGCACCGCCAAAGGCTCTCTTCACCAGGACTTCCTGGATTGCCTGGCCCGCTTCCGCCATGCCGCGGCAGATCAGGACGCCTTTCCCCAGGGCCAGGCCGTCGGCCTTGACCGCGCAACGCCCGCCGAGGGATGCCGCAAAGTCCAGCGCGGCTGCGGCATCGGCAAAGGTTCCGGCGCGCGCGGTCGGGATGCCGTATTTCTCCATGAAGCGCTGCGAGAAAACCTTCGAGGCTTCGAACTGCGCGGCCTTTCGGTTCGGACCCCAGATGCGGTGGCCATCCTGCCGGAACAAATCCACGATGCCCAGGGCCAACGGGTTGTCCGGCCCGACGACCGTAAGGTCGGGCCGGTTCTCCCCGGCAAAGGCGCGCAGGGCGGCCAGGTCTTCGGCGCCCAGGCTCACGCACTCGACGGGCCTGTTGTTGGCGGCCAGGCGCTCGCCGGCGATGCCTGCGTTGCCGGGGGCGCACCACATCCGCGTGACACGGGGGGACTGCGCCAGCTTCCAGACCAGCGCATGCTCGCGACCGCCCGAACCTATGACGAGAATCTTCATGCGCCCGATTGAATCAGGATTACGCCGATCGCAAAAGTAATTTGCGCAATTTCCTGCTCGACTTTTGCCGCCGTTGCTGTAATAGGGACTGCTCGAAACAAGCATTCATAACGACGAACTATGACAAACAGATTGAAAGTGGCTTTGGCTCTGGGTCTCGGTGTCACCCTGCTGCAATGCAAAGTATCCGCAGAGCAGAATCCGGCGGGGACGAATGCGCCGGTCGCGCCAAAACTGTCCCCCGCAGAGCAGAAGAAGAACATGAGCTATGCCATCGGCATGAACATTGGCAATAACATTGGCAATAGCATCAAGCGCGGCGGGATCGAATTGGACGTGGAGGCCATGTCCGGCGCGATCAAGGATGTGCTGGCGGGCGGCGCTTTGAAGCTGACCGAGCCGCAGGCCCAGGAGGCCATGCGGGCTTACCAGATGGAAGCCCGGTCCAAACACGAGGAGATGCAGAAGCAGGCCGCCGGAAAGAACAAGAAGGAGGGCGAAGCTTTCCTGGCCGAGAACAAAAAGAAGCCCGGCGTCAAGACCCATGCCGTCACGCTTGCCGATGGAGCCACAGCCGAGCTGCAGTACAAGGTGCTTACCGAAGGCACCGGCACGATGCCCAAGGGGAGCGATACGGTGACCGTCAATTACCGGGGCACATTGGTCAATGGCACCGAATTCGACAGCTCCGCCAAGCGGGGTCAACCGGCCAAGTTCCAGGTCGGCCGCGTAGTTCGCGGATGGACCGAGGCGCTGCAGATGATGAAGACCGGCTCCAAGTGGGAGCTTTATCTCCCCTCGACCCTGGCCTACGGCGACGGCGGCGGGCCTGGCATCGAGCCCGGCTCAACGCTCATTTACGAGGTGGAACTGGTGGGCACGGACACCCCGCAGCCTGCTCCGCCTCCCCAGCCTTTGACGAGCGACATCATCCGCGTGCCTTCCGCCGAGGAACTCAAGAAAGGCGCCAAGATCGAGGTCATCAAGGCCGACGAGCTGGAGAAGTACACGAACTCAGCCGCCAAGAAGGCCGGGGCCAAGTAGGTTCAGGGCCCTGTCTGAGAATTCAACCTGGGGAGGTTTTCAAGCAAGCGCTCAGGGCGCCACTCGCGCATCTCCCCTGCCGGCCACGACCTGGCCAACAAGCCAGGCTTTGTGTCCTTGTGCGTGGATGAACTGCAGCACCTCGGATGTCCGGTCGTGCGCCACGATGGCCACCATGCCGATCCCCATGTTGAACACCTGGTATAGCTCATCCTCTGCAACGCCGCCCTTGGCCTGAATCAGCCGGAAGATTGGCAGCATGTCCCAGGTTCCCTTGCGGATGACCGCATCGCAGTTCCCGGGGAGCACCCGGGGAATATTATCCACGAAACCGCCCCCCGTGATGTGGGCGAAGGCCTTGATGGCCGAGCCCTTTCCTGGTCGGGCTTTCGGGATGCTCGGCCCCTGCGCAGGGTTGAATTTCTTCAGCAGCTTCTGAACCAGCGGCCCGTAGCTGACGTGGATCTTGAGCAGTTCGCGGCCGATCGTGTTGCGCAGCGCCGGCACATAGCTTTTGGGCTTGAGCCCCATCTGCTCAAAGAAGATCTTTCGCGCCAGCGAATAGCCGTTCGTGTGCAGCCCGCTGGAGGCCAGGCCGATGATCGCGTCGCCCGCCCGCACCGCCTTCCCGTCGAGCATCCTGGACTTTTCCACCACGCCGACAATCGTGCCGCTCACATCGTATTCGCCCTCCTGGTAGAAGCCGGGCATTTGCGCCGTCTCGCCGCCGAGCAGCGCACAATGGTTTTCCGTGCAGGCCCGGGCGAAGCCCTTGATGATGTCCTTGAAGACCCGCGGTTCCAGGCGGCCGGTGCCGAGGTAGTCCAGGAAGAAGAGCGGCTCCGCGCCGAGGACGGCGATGTCGTTGACGCAATGATTGACGAGATCCTGGCCGATCGTGTCGTGGGTGTTCATCGCAAACGCAAGCTTGAGCTTGGTGCCGACGCCATCCACGCTCGAGACCAGGACCGGCTCCCGATACTTGCTGGTGTCTAGTTTGAACAACCCGCCGAAACCGCCCACCTGGCCCAGCACCTCGGGCCGATGGGTGGACCGGAGCATGCGGGGCAGGGTGGACTTAACCCGGTTGCCAAGATCAATATCAACGCCCGCGCGGGCGTAGGCTTTTTGTTTCATCGGCAGGGAATCTAGCGGCAGGAGGCCTGTCGTCCAAGCTTTAGCTTCAGCCCCGTTTTAATCCGGCAAGGGCCGGTCCTTTGTTTCCGGCGCCAGCCAGACGAGGGCCAGCCCGATAGCGTAAACGAGGGTGATTGTGGCGCCGGCCCGAGCGTAGCTCCCGCCATACGCAGCCACAAGGCCCCCTTGCATCAGCGCGCCGACGGCGGCGAGAATCCGGCCGAGGTTATAGCCCAGGCCCTGTCCTGTTGCCCGCACCCGCGTGGGGAACAGCTCGGGCAGGTAAAGCGGCAGCCAGCCGTAGAATGCCCCGGTGGCGGCCCCGACCAGGGCCACGAGCAGCAGGAACAGGGAATCGTAGGCCGTAACGAAGCGGAACAGGCCGCCGCATAACAGCAGCGAGAACAGGCACAGGCCAAAATAGGCGGGACGACGCCCCAGCCGGCCGGCAGCCAGCGCCCCCAGGAGGCAGCCCACGATGGCGCCTGAGCTCGACAGTATTTGCGCGACCGCCTTGGCCGATGGCACCCGTCCGCCCGTCATCTGGTCCGCCCACAGCGGGAGCCACTGCACTGAACCCCAGGTCCCGATGAGCGCCACGGAGGCCAGCGCGACGCCGAGCAACGTTCTCGGGAGCAGCCCGGAAGAGATGATCTCCCGTACCGGCTGCGCAGCCGATTGTTTCACCGCCGCCTTCCAGCGCTCCGATTCCGGCACAAAGACCTGGATCGCCAGGGCCAGCAGGGCCGGCGCGGCGCCTGCTATCATGATCCATCGCCACGAATCGGGGGTGACCTTGAAGCAGAGCCCCACGACCGCGATGAGCAGGTAGCCGAAATTTGAGGCGGTGCCGATCACCCCGGCGAGCAGCGCCCGTTTGCCGTGAGGCCACGCTTCCATCACCAGGGCGACGCCCAGGGACCATTCGCCGCCCATGCCGAAGGCGGCGATGAAGCGCAGGATGCCCAGGTGCAGGGGCGTCCGGGCGAAGAAGCACAAGCCGGTAAAGATCGAGTAGGTCAGGATGCTCAAGGTCATGGCCCGCACCCGGCCGACGCGGTCGCCCAGCCATCCGAATCCCAGCCCGCCACCCGCCGCCCCCAGCAGGAACAACGCGGTGATGCGGCCCATCCACAAGCCGACGAACTGGTCCTGGCCCTGGGCCGCGTCGGGCATCATGCTTTGTAGCGCCGGGCGCGCCACCAGCGGAAAGATTCCCATCTCGACCCCGTCGAACATCCAGCCGAGGAAGGCCGCTGCCAGGACGAGCCATTGGGCTCGGGCACTTACATTCCTCCGCGCGTCGCTCGCGTCGGTTGTTGTGTTAGAGGTCATATCTGCGGGTTTCCTGTCAATCGGTGCTGGTCGCTCGCGCACCGCCACAACCAAACCGGTTTTGGGGGGCTGCCGTCAATCACTAACTTTGCGCGCAACTTTTCGCCGGTTCCACTTTTCAACTTGCTGTGCTCCTGATTACCGGGTAAATGGTCCTATGCGCTGGCGGCTTGTTGCTATTCTTTCCATCGGCGTCAATATCGCATTGGCCGCCGTCTGGCTGGTTTCCTGGCGCGCGGCCTCCGCGAAATACGCTGCCTTTTCGGCAGCCTTCAGCCGCCCCCAGAGCGTCCAGACCAGGACCAACGTGGTCACCCGGCGCCAGCTTTTTACCTGGCGTGACGTCGAGGCGGGCGACTATCCCACCTACATCGCCAACCTGCGGGACATCGGCTGCCCGGAGCAAACTGTTCGCGACATCATCATCGCCGACGTCAACGCCCTCTATTCCCGCAAGCGCGCCACCGAGCTGGTCACGGCGGAGCAGCAATGGTGGCGCAGCGCGTCTGATCCGGAAGTGGTGCGGGCGGCCACTGAAAAAGCCCGCGGCCTGGAGGAGGATCGCCACGCCCTGCTGACAACCTTGCTGGGGACGAACTGGGAAAGCGGCGATCTGGTCAGCCTCCCGCGCCCCTCGCGCCCCGGCGTCACCCTGGATGGGCCCGTGCTTGGCGTGTTGTCAACCGACATGAAGCAGAGCATCCAGGATATCACTCTTCGATCCCAGGAACGCCTGGAGGCTTACCTGAACTCACAGCGGGGCGCGGGCAAGGATTCCGAGCCTGTGGTGCTTGCCAGGCTCCGCCAGCAGACCCGCGACGAGCTGGCTCGCCTGCTTGCTCCGCCCCAGCTTGAAGAGTTTCTGCTGCGCTATTCCCAAAACGCCAATGACCTGCGCACCGATTTTGGCCAGCTCCGTTTCTTTAGCCCGACAGCCGACGAGTTCCGCGCTGTCTTTCGCGCGACCGATGCCTTCGATCAGCGGATCCAGGCGCTTGCGGGGGCAAGCGACCCGGGAAGCCTCGGCCAGCGAAGGGCCATGGAAGACCAGCGCGAGAATGCCATCCGAACTGCCCTGGGTCAGCGGCGCTACGAGGAGTACCAGCGCCTTCATGACCCGGTTTATCGCGACGCAGTGGCCGCGGCGCAGGAGGCCGGCACGCCGGAAGCTGCCGGGAAGATCTATGCCGTTACCCTCGCCGCCCAGGCTGAACAGGAACGGATACGGGCGGACGCCAGCCTGACGGCCCAGCAGAAAGCGATTGAACTGAAGCGCCTGGAGTTGGAACAGCTCCAGGCCAACACCCTGGCTACCGGCGGGGAGTTGCTGCCTGAACCGCAGCCTGAACCGGCGCCCCCCCAGCCCAGAAAGGTCTATGTGCTTGGCCCGGGTGACAGCGCGGAAACCATAGCCCTCATGTACGGGCTCCCCCCAAGCGCCATCCGGGCGGCCAACCCGAACGTGAATTTCAGCCGGCTGAAACCGGGCACCGCCATCACCATCCCCCGGTCACCGCTCTCCCCCCTCTCCGCGCCGTAAGGCTCCCGGCACGGTGCCCGCAACCCGGCGGGTTCCGGCTGAGCCGTAACTATTCAACCGTGGTGAACGCACAGGTTCGAAGAGGGGTCTTCTTCTCTGCGTTTAATGGGGCCGGTTAACTTCCGGGCTTGGCGGCCGGCGCCCGGGTTGACGGGGCGGCTCCAGGAGGAGGTTCAGCGCGCAGACCCTCGATGGGCCGCACATCGGGTCCGACGATTCGCGCGTGGGCGGACCAGCCGCCACCGCCCTGGGTGATCTTCAGCATGAGTTCGTTGGTGCCTTCCTTCAGCCGGATCGGCACCACATCCTGGTCGGGCA
>JAPLUA010000158.1 GCA_026397855.1 Verrucomicrobiota bacterium
CCATCCCATGCCTGCCCTGGCTGCGGTGCGTGCGGGTTCAACCGCCTGCTCGCGCGCAGCGGCGTCCTCCACACGATGGTCCCGGCCCGGCCGGGGAACTGAAGGCCCGATCCAGGATGGCGGCCGCCTTCATGCCCTCCGCTGTCACTTCACGCCTTGCTGTTTGGTGCCGGGCGGGCATTGCTTCCCGGGTGCGGGAGAGCCGGCAACCTTGAGGCGGTAGTCGCGGGGCGACGTGCCGGTCTTCCGGTGGAAGACCGTGGCGAAATACTGGCTGGATTGGAATCCGCAGTTCAGGGCCACATCGGTGATGGAGGTCTGGGGGTCGGTCCGGAGGAGCCGCTTGGCGGCCTCGACCCGGCATTGGGCGAGGTATTCGGAGGGGGTCAGGTTGGTGATCTGGCGGCAGTATTCCGTAAAGCGGCTGCGGCCCAGACCGCATTGCCGGGCCATCTCCTCGAGAGTCCAGGGGTCTTCCAGATGCTCGGGCAATCCGCTAAGAAACATCTCCACGCTGCGCCGGGTGGAGGTCAGGCGGGCATCCAGCGGGGCGTTCTTCTTCTGCAGCAACTGCAGCAAGGCCAGGAACAGCTCGTTGATGTAGAGCTGCATCTGGGTCTGAACGCTCAGCGGCCTGGCCGTGTCCACCAGTTCGCCGATCTTCTCGAAGCACCGGCGGATCTCCTGGTTGGCGTGCCAGACGGGCTGCTCGTTGTGGCTCAGCAGCGTGGTCAGCCGCCGGATGTCGTGCGGGGAGAGAATCAGCCAGGACGGCCAGTGCCACGGCTGGTTGGGCCGGCGCAAGCCCACGTCGAGGATCAGGAAATAGAGCCGGCAGGCCGCAATGTTGGGGTTGCCCACACGATGCCGTTGCCAGGGCCGCGCCACCGTCAGGTCGCCGCTCTGGAGGACGAACGCCTCGTCTTCCACCAGGAAGTCGAACTTGCCGCGGGCCATGTAGGTCAGCTCGATACCCTCGTTGCGGTGCCAGTCCAGCCCCCAGTTCTGGGTGCCGACCGCATCCCAGAATCCCACGGAGGAGACCTCCGGCAGCATTTTGGGCGGCAACGGGATGCCCGGGTAGCTGCGCCGGCCGAAGCCGTGCAGCTGCAGCTCGCCTCGCGCGACCGCCTGGCGGACCGGCTCGCACGAATCCGCGTGGTAGGTCGCCCCGGGCGAGAGAAATACGGCGCCGTGGCGGACGGCTGAACTGTTCCTGGTGCGCGGCGGAGCGGCGGAGGGCATGGCTATGTTCAAATTCTACCAACGGCCAATAATGGAAGATATTCCGCCCCGGAACGGCTAATGTCAACGCGATTAATCTTATGCAAGATGCGCTCGCCATTTCTGACCGCCAGGGGCCGATCACCGAGCCTCCCCGGCGTCCAACGCCGGAATGCGGGGGGATCAATACCCTTGAGGCGGAGTCCGCGGCCCATCCGGATGCCATGCCCCGGAGGGACTTCCTGAAAGGCTCGATGCTCGCCGCCGCCGGCGGAGCCCTCGGGGCCGTGCCGGCCGGCGCCGCCGACGCAGCGCCCGCCCCGGCGCGGGCCAAGGCGCCCGCAGGGAACAGGAAGATCGGGGTCGGCGTGAACCTGGAATTCGTCCGCCACGCCGACAAGAGCTTGGCCTATGGGTTCGCGAGCGCCGCCCGGATCGGGTTCAAGTATGTCGAGCCGTGCTTCCTGATGGGGCGCTGCCTGCTCTCCAACGCGGGGTATTGCCACGTCACGAGCATGGACACGGACCCGGCGGAGATCAAACAGTTGGCCGCCGCGTCGGGCCTGAAGATTTCCGCCCTGTCGGCGCACTCGGACCTGCTCAGCCCGGAATACGGCGTGCTCTACGCGCGCGCGGGGATCCGCTACGCCAGGGCGCTGGGGGTCAACGTTGTCCAGATCACCGAGGACATGAACCCTCCCAAGTGGATGACCGAGCAGGATGCGTTTGACATCATGAAGGTCAACCTGCGGGCCATTGCCGAAACCTGCGAGGAGAACGGCGTCTATATCGGCGTGGAGCCCCACGGGCCTTACACCGCGAACCCCGCGCGCTTGAAGCGCATCCTGGAGTTGGTGGATTCGCCCTGGATCCGCGTTAACTTTGACACCGGCAATTCCTTCCTGGCTGGCCAGGATCCCTATGCGATGCTCGATGCCTTTATCGGCAAAGTCGTCCACGTCCACGCCAAGGATATTTCGGTCAAGCAGGCGGAGAAGGAGCGCGGCAAGGTTACCGGGACTGCCGTCGGATGCGCTTGCGGCGACGGCGTCATTGACTGGCGGCGTGTCATCGGCCAGCTCAAGAAGGCTGGCTACACGGGAGTCATTTCCGTCGAGTGCGGGACCGAGGAGCAGGCTGTGCGCTCGCTGGCCCATCTGAACAAGGTCCTGGCCGAGGTTGACGCCTGAGCGTGTTTGGCGAGAATGGGTTTCGGATAAGACCTATGCCGAGCCGCTTTCGATCCGTCTGCTTTCACCTCGCGCTGTGCTGCCTGCCGCTGGCGGCCCCGGCGGGCTCCGCCGGCGTGGAGGTTCTGCGCCAGCCCAACCCTTTGGGGCTGGAATGGCTGTCGGTGCCGGACTCAACCAAAACCTGCCTCAGGAGCGGCTTTGACTTCAAGGACGGCAACGTGGACTCGGGCAACCTCCTCCGTATCGAACCGGCCGGCCGCAGCTTCCAGGAGCCCGATGCGGTCTGGGTTCTGTTCGACGCGGCAGGCCCCGGCGCCATCACCAGCATCTGGCTCACCGGCAAGAACCGGCAGGGCAAGGCAGGCATCGGGGGGCGGCTGAACTTCTTCTTCGACGGCGAGGAGCAGCCATCCCTATCCGGCGAGCTGCCGGGGGTGTTCGAGGCCGGCGATGTGTTCCTCAAGCCGCTGGCGGAGAAGTCGAGCGGCGGATGGGTCTGCTATGCGCCGATCTTTTTTGCGCGCAGCCTGAAGATCACCCTGACCGGGGCGGCCGCCAGTTACGTGGTCCGCACCAACAGCCTGGGGCAGGCCATTCCCCACCTCTATCACCAGCTCAGCTACCAGTCCCTGAAGGGCCCGGTCCAGAGCAGCACGGCGGCGTCTCTGCGGCGCACCGCAGCCTGGTCGCGTCCCGCGCCGCGTGATCCGGCGGTGCGCACGCTCGACCTGGCGCCCGGCGAGATCCGCGTCGTGGCCGGCGCGGCCGGAACCGGCATCGTGCAGTCGTTGCGGCTGCGGTTTGAGAGCGGCGACCCCGATGCCGCGAGGCTTCGTATCCGCGCGGACGGCCAAACGCTGGTGGACCTGCGGGTGCCGGAGTTCTGGGGGTTCAGCCGCCAGGCGCGACCCGATGCCCGGCTTGATTCCGCGCTGCTGGCGGTCGGGCCGGATGGAACGTATGCCAGCTATTGGCCGATGCCGCATCGGGGCGAACTCAAGGTCGAGCTGGTGAACGGCCCGGCGCCCGCCCGCGTGCGTGTTGAGTTGGACGACCAGCCGGGCTGGCCCCAGCCCGAGCATCTGCATTTTCACGCTGAACGGGTGACGGATACCACCGAGCCGGGCCGCGACATCAAGCTGCTCGAAGTGGCCGGCCGCGGCCACTACGCCGGCGCCATCCTCGAGATGGCCAACGCCACGCTGGAGGGGGATGACCGCTTCCAGGTGGATGGTGAGCCATTCCCGCCCGCGTGGCACGGTACAGGCACGGAGGATTACTTCCGCTGCGGCTGGTATTTCACTGGCGGCGCGCTCACCCGCCCGGTATATGGGTTGCTGGACAACGCCGTGCCGAAGATTGCCTATCGCTTCCACGTGGCCGACCGGGTCAACTTCACCCGCTCGGTCGTGATCGGCTTCGAGCACGGGCACCACAATCGCTACCGTGGACCCTACAGCGGCACGGTCTTCTGGTACGGCGAACGCGCGGAGCCGGGCAAGCCATGAACCGAAGAACGGCAATTGCGCCCAACCGCAAAGATTGCAAAAAGTACCGGGCCCCCAGTCTGCTCCTGGGTTTAGCCTGCTGCCATGCCGCCGCGGCGGAGCTGCCGACCAGGATCACCGGCGCGGACGCTGCCGAGATGGAGAAATAGGAGCAGGAACGGGCGCTCGAACCCGATACTATTCAGTGAGACAGATTCAGGTAACTCAGCCCGGTCTTTCTCTGCGCTCTTCGCGTCTCTGCGGTTTAATGGAGCCTGGTTCATCCGCATGGTCACGGCTAAGTTTGAGAGCTGGGCTTTCGGGAGGACGCTTGCCCTCCCCAGGTTGGGTTTTCAAACAGGCCCTCAGTCTGCTCCTGGGTTTGGCCTGCTGCCATGCGGCGGCGGCTGAGCTGCCGGCCAGGATCACCGGCGCGGACGCTGCCGAGATGGCGCTGGTGCCGGCAGGCCCATTCCTGATGGGCAGCCTCGACGGCGAGGCCGACGAACGGCCGGCGCGCACGGTGAAGCTCGACGCATTCTACATGGACCGGTTTGAGGTGACGCACGCGCAATACGCAGCCTTCGTGCAGGCCACGGGGCACAAAGCGCCGATTGATTGGCCCGGGGGCAAGATGCCGCCGGCCCTGGCGAAGCATCCCGTCGTCAATGTGACCTGGTCCGACGCCGACGCCTATGCGCGCTGGGCTGGCAAACGGCTCCCGACCGAGGCGGAATGGGAAAAAGCGGCCCGCGGCACCGACGCCCGCATCTATCCCTGGGGGAATGACCCGGCCAGGAAATCCGCCAGCGGTCAGGATGCCCAGGATCCCAAACGACGCGAGGGGCGGACCTTCCCCGTGGGCAGTTTCCCGGATGATGCCTCACCTTATGGCGTGATGGACATGGCGGGCAACGCCTGGGAGTGGACCGCCGACTGGTATAACGCCTATCCCGGCAATGAGAACCTGGAACTGGAATACGGCTGCAAATACCGGGTCATACGCGGCGGGGGCGCGCTGGATTACTATGGCAAACCCTCGACCCGGCGCTGCGCCACCCGCGCTCGCAGCGCGCCTTACGGAACTTACGACGCGCTCGGCTTCCGGTGCGTGAAGGAGGCGAAATGAAGGCCCGGCGGAAACCCGCGCCTGCCGTCCTTGGCCGGGTTCTGGCCTGCGCGTTGTGGTGGGTGTCGCTCGCCGCGTTGCAGGCGGCGTCCAGCGTTCCGTTGGAGATCCGGGAGGACGCCGGGGTTCGGCGCGAGCATGAGCCGGTCACCTCGGGGGTGCCCTTTCCGATGGGCGCGCTCAAGGACGCCGCCCAAATCCGGCTGCTGGACGAGCGGGGACAGGAAATCCCGCTGCAAGCGAAGGCCAGCGCCACCTGGCGTGACGGATCGGTGAAATGGGTCCTGCTCGACTTCCCCCTGGACGCGGAGGCCAACGCAACTCGCCACCTGGCGATCGAGTTCGGCGAGGGCGTCTCCCGCTCCGCGCCCCGCGAGACGGTGCGGGTTGAGGATACAGCCACGGCGATTGAAGTGTCCACCGGCCCCCTGCGCTTCACCATTCCGAAGACCAACGCCGCAGTCATGCAGTCCGTCCGCCTGGCCCCGGGCTCAGCCGGCTCGCCAGCGCGCGAGGTGCTGGTCGCCGATGGATTGGAACTCGCCCTGGGCCTGGCCGGGCCGCAGCCGGGCAAATCACTGCGACCCTTGCCGCCCACCGAAGTGAAGGTGGAGGAGAGTGGTCCGGAGCGGGCCGTGGTGAGGATCAGCGGCTGGCTGGCCGGGGGCGATGCTCCTGCCGCGCAACCCGGCCTGCAATATCTCTGGCGGCTGCAGGCTTGCGCTGGCGCGGCATCGGTCCGCGCCCAGCTCACGCTCATCAACCTTGGCGCGAGCAACCGCTTGACCCTGGTAAGCAGCTACGGCCTCAAGCTGGTCCCCGCCAGGTCCGGCAGCGCCGCCCCGTCGGCCGACGCCATCATCGGGGGCGACCGCCAGGTACACCGCGCCGCCTTGCCGGACGCCGGGGCGGCCCTGGAGCTGCGCCAGTTGGCCGAGGGCGAATATCAGGTGCGCGGTTCCGGCACCAACGCGGGGGGCATCCGTGCGCCGGGCTGGATTGCGTGGAACAACGATCGGGGCGGCCTGCTGCTGGCGGTGCGGGATTTCTGGCAGCAGTTTCCCAAAGCCTTGCGCGCGGATGCCGGCGGTCCGTCGGTGGAGCTTTACCCCGCCGCAGCCCCGGAGCCTTTGGACTGGGACCAGGGCCTCGCCAAGACCCATGAGCTGCTGCTGGATTTCGACGCGCGGAAGATCGCGCCCGAGGCGGCGGCCGCGCGCGCCGCGGCCTTCGAGCATCCCCTCTTTGCCCTCGCGCCGTCCGAATGGTATTGCGCCTCCAAGGTGTTCGGCGACCTGGCACCCTTTGACTTCGACCTGTTCCCGGACTACGAGACGCTGGTCGAGGCCGGCGGCGACAAGTTCATCCAATCCATGGCCACCGGCATCCGCAACTGGGGCGACTTCTATTACGGCGGCCCCTACAAGGGCAAGAACTCCTTCATGGACCTGGAGTATGACGTGCCGCACAACTTCCTCGCCCAGTTCGCCCGCACCGGCCAGCGCAAATACCTCGATGCCGCCCGGCGCATGGCGCGGCACCAGGCCGACATTGACGTGAACCACTTCACCGGCTGGCAGTGGAAGCACTCCCCCCGGCACACCGAGATCCAGGCCGAGTTCGGCCACACCTTCACGCGCGGGCTCCTGGAGCATTACTTCCTCACCGGCGACCGCCGCACCCTCGAAGCAGCCGTCGAGCTGGGCGATTTCTTCGCCAAGGACTTCCAGAAGCCCAGCGCCTTGGGCAACGAGCGGCAGATCGGCTGGGGCCTGATCTCGCTCCTGCCGGTGTATGAGGCCACGTGGGATCCCAGGTATCTCCAGGCGGTGAAGGCCACGCTCGACCGCCTCATCGCCGGCCTGGACGCGCGCGGCCATTTCAACATCCGCTGGGACAACCGCATCGCCTTCATGAGCGGCATCGCGGCCACCGGGCTGATCTACGTGCATCGGGCCACCGGCGACGACCGCGTCGCCGACGCGGCGCTGCGTGTGATCCGGCGCGCCAAGGGGTTTTACCCCGAATACATGGGACGCACCCTGGAGGCGCTCGCGTGGGCGTTCCAGCGCACGCGCGACCCGGAATACCTGGACCTGCTCAAGCTGACCTACGAAACCAGCCAGGCGCGGGGCCTGGCCTGGCGCACCATGGACCTGGGTGCCGCCACCATTTTCACCGTGCACGCTCTCCCGTGGCTGGAGCAGTGCGGGCTGGCTCAACGCCCGGCGGATGCGCCGCGCCTGACGCCGGACCAGTTCGCCTCGGAGAACGGCCTTTACGCCCACCACCTGCCGCATTCCGAGGGCGAGTTCTACTTCCGCCCATCCGGCGGGCAGCCGCTGAAGCTCGTGGTGATCAGGAAGGGTGCCTGGAAAGGGCCAGGCGAGGCCACCCTGCTGGATCCCTCGGGCGCCGTCGTGGCCCGTGCCGATTTCCCCGCCGAGGCGGTCGTGCTCCAGCGCCGGGTGCTCACGGCGACCAGCGCGCAGCCCGGCACCTACTTGCTGAAACTGCGCTCCCCGGCCGTCCCCAGCGACCACGGCTCCTGGATCACCTGGGATGTCGTCACCGCGCAGCCGACCCCGACGGTGCTGATGACGCCGCGGTTCGAGGGGTTGCAATATGTCACGCCCCGGCTCTTCACGGTGCCGAAGGCGGACGCCTCCGCCATCGAGCTCACGCTGGTGGGGGAAGGGGAAGGATTCAAGAAAGCGGTCCTCTGCGATCCGGACGGACGCGCGGTCGCAACGCTGGCCCGCTTCGTGGACCTGGCTGACAAGGGCCGCTACGAATACAAGCTCTCCGCCCCGGTGCCCGCAGTTCAGCGCGACGGGCTCTGGAGCCTGGCGCTGCAGGATGTTTCTCTTTCCGAAGCAAAGGGCCTGGCGCCCTACTTCGCCACCAGCCCGCAAGCCTTCTTCCGGCCGGACCGGTAGTCGCCAGGACGTTCAATATTTACCACTGGTCAAACATGGAAGATGTTCTGGCGTGTTGCTGATATTCTCGCGATCAACAATGCGTTACCACGCTGGTGTGTAATGATTCCGGCTGAGTCATTCCGGCCCCGGCGCCGCGCGTAATCTTGTGACAAATACGTTTGTAAGTCAGCACTTACCCTGGCCCAAACGAGCTATCAGGGCCGACCTGGTGCTCGCGCGACCCTCCCAACAAACACCTGCAGTAATCATTTCGCCTGTCTCCGGACTCGGGGGCAGTCGGACCGTGTAAACCATCCAACAACAGAAACTCCATGAGAACATCGAACACACCCCTGAATCGAATTATCCGTCAGACCCAACTCCTCGGTCTGGTCCTGCTGAGCTGGTGCTGGACTGCCAGCGCCCAGACCCAGCTCGCGCTCGTTGACTTCAACGTTGACCCGCTCACCTACAGCACCAACTTCAACCTGGTAGAGAACGGCGCCCCCGTCGCCTACTGGAGCGCTGCCACGGGATTGACCAACAGCGACGGGTTGAATCCCGGCACAGGTGGCGGCACTTCCGGAATCTACACCAATCGCTCCTTTGATTTCTCCACCCCAGGCCGCCAATACATTCTGAGCATGTGGTGCAGGTACAGCGGCGTAGCCCCGGGAACCGGCAGCGGCAGGCCTTTGGTAGACCTAGGGCTGGTTAACCTGACGAATGCGACCATCAACAGTTCCAGCAGCTCAAATGCCACCCGCAACGTCTGCCTGGCTTACTGGTGGAATACCTGGGCCGCCGGGGTAGGCGACCAATATGGCTTGCGGGCATTTGCCCAGACTACGACCGGCGCCATCAAGGACCTATGCGCCTGGACCAAGCCGATTCAGCTCAATTATCCTACTTACAAATGGATGAAGCTGACGGCCATCTTCGCGAACATCGGGAACAGCCGCATACGCATTGACGGCTGGGTGGACGGCTATACGGACGATCTGGTCAACTCATTGAGGTACCACACCGCGAGCCCTTACGTCATGACCAATGCGGATCTCTGCACGAATTCAGCCGTTTATGCCGGCTTCCGGACCCGGTACGCTTCGGGTCGGGTAGATTCGCTGGACAACTTCGAGGTGGATGAAGCCCCGGCCCCGGCGGCCCCGGCAGGGGCGGTCGTCAGCCTTGGCGACGGTTTTGTAGGTTTGAACTGGAGCTACTCCCAGTATGCGCTCGGCTACAAGGTCTATCGCGCCAGCTCGCCCGGCGGACCCTATGTCCAGATTGGATCCATCGGGATCACGAACCTTGCCAACACCTTTGTGACGAACGCGAATTTCACATCCTTCATTGACACCAGCCTGAGCCTGGGCAACACCTACTGTTATTATGTGACGGCGACCAACCTCGCCGGTGAGAGCCTTGGATCGGCCACCAACTGCGTGCTCTACAGCCCGCCGGTGCAGAATCTGGCGGCCGTCGGCGGCACGAACCAGATATCCCTCTCCTGGAGCCCGGTGGTGCTGCTGGGCGGCGCGACCAACTACATCATCTACCGCTCGGGTGTCTCGGGCGGGCCTTACACCGCTGTCGGCACCAACATCGCTACGAGCTATATGGACACGGGTCTGCAGGCCGGCCAGCGGTATTATTACTACGTTCAGGGCACCATGAATGGCGGCGTTCCGAGTGGCGCCTCTGCCGAGGCCAGCGCGTTCACCGCCCCCGGCACGCCGGCCGGCGCGTTTGCCGAACCCTTCACTGCCAGCGTCCTGCGCTTCGGCTGGACCACGGCCGACACCGTTCCGGCCACCACGATCATTGAGGCCTCTTCCGACGGCGTGCATTTCTCCCCGGTCGGCGTCGGCACCAACTGCACTGCGACATACGGCCCGCATTGGTATGGCAACACCTGCCACTTCTACCTGACCGGCCTGGCCCCGAGCACAATGAA
>JAPLUA010000498.1:0-467 GCA_026397855.1 Verrucomicrobiota bacterium
CGTGGCCCGATACCAAAGGCCGGGGCACCTCTTTAAGCCGGGTCCAGGCCAGGAAACCGGCACCCGCCAGCGCCATCGGGAAGAACTGGTAATACGTCCGCTCCCAGAGGTTGGCGAAGCAGAGCAGAAGCAGCGGGGCAAACCCGAAAGCCAGCAATCCCACGTTAAGCCGGGTCAAACCGGTACGCTCAGCAAGGGTCGGCTGGGCCGGCTCAACGCCATGCCCAGCCACCCCAATCGTGGATGGGTCGGGCATGGGTCTATCGGTAATCGGAAGGAAAGCTTAGGATAGTCCGGAAATGAGGGCAAGGCTATTGGAGACCTTAAGAAACCACCGATCGGGGTCAGCGGCCCGTCATGATAGGCCAGATGTTGAACTCTGTTACGTCACAAGCATCGCAGCCGGCCGGAAGGGCTGCGTTTCCTGTCCCGGGACCGGTGTTCCAACGGTAGTACTACGGTAGCGC
>JAPLUA010000498.1:481-6719 GCA_026397855.1 Verrucomicrobiota bacterium
GCTGCCGTAGTGCTACCGGGGCAAGACCGGAGCACTACCGGGCAATTGAGTCCGCGGCGGAGAGCGTGGCGCCCTCTAAATCACGCCCATGTCGCGGGCCTTCTGGAGGGCTTCGCCACGGGTGGCGGCCTGGAGCTTCTCATACGCCTTCTTGATATGCGCGTGGATGGTGTGCGGGCTGATGCCGAAGGCCTGGGCCATCTCCTTGTAGGACTTTCCCGTGGCGATCGCGGTCAGGATTTCCTTTTCCCGAACGCTCAGAAGTTCACTCCCCGGTCTGGCTTCAGGCATTTGGAGTTCCCGGATCACCTTGCGGGCAATTTTCGGGCTCATCGGGGCGCCGCCCTGGTGAAGGGTGTGCAAGGAGTCAATCAACTCGCGCGGGGGACAACCCTTGAGCAGGTAGCCCATGGCGCCGGCCTTCAACGCGGCAAAGACCGTGTCGCGGTTCTCGGATATGGTATAGACCAGGATATGCAGCCGCGGCACTTCCGGATGCACCCTGCGGATCAGGTCCACGCCGGAGAGCCCCGGCAAATCAATATCCACCAGGAGCATATCCGCGTTCTGCCACGGCTTCTCCCGCAGGGCCGCCTCGGCGGAGGGGTAAGCACCGACCACACTGAAGCTGGGCTCGCCTTCGAGCAGCAATCGAAGGTTCTCCAGCAGCGGCTTGTTGTCTTCCACGATGCAGATTCTCATGAACGATCCTCTTTCCCCAGGTTCGTCCCGTCCGGCAGCGGCAGCGGGACTTCAAACACCAGCTCGGCTCCCTGCTCGCTGCGGCACGTCATCGTGCCCCCGAGTTCCCTGATCCGGGCAGCCATGTTCGGAAAGCCGCGACCGGTGCCCTGGGTGGCCCCCATCCCCCGGCCGTTGTCCCGCACCGTCATGCGGAACGAAGCCGGCGTAAAATCCATGAATGCCTCGATCCGGCTGGCGCCCGAGTGCTTGACGGCATTGGTGAGCGCCTCCTTGAAGATCCGGAAGAGGGACATGCCGGGGAACATCCCCGGCCCGGGCTGGCCGCTGTCCCCCAAAACCGACAGGTTGAAGTCCATGCCATGACCCGTGATCACGATGCCGGCGTGGCGGCGGCATTCGACAATCAAATCCCCCCACTGGACATCGCGGGCTTCCATGGAACTCATGAGGCTGTGGATTTCCGCGCCGCCCTCGGATGCGAGCATGGAGATTCGATCGAAACGCCCGCGGTCTTTCTCGTCGGCCGCGTTCCGGCGGCCCATTTCGGCCAGGATGGCCACATTGGCGGTCAGCCCCCCGATGCCGTCATGCAAATCGCGGATGAGCTGCTGCTGCTGCTGCATCTGCGCCTGGAGTTCGCGGCCAGCCTTCTGTTCCAGGGTCAACACCTGCCGCTGGGCCTGCTCCATGCTATGGTGGATTTGACGCACCCGGTCCGCCATGGCGACAAAGAAGAAGGTCACGCTGAGGGCAACCCCCAGGATGGCCTGCAACTCAGGCAGGGTAGGCATTGCCATCCAGCCGAAAAACTGGAGCTGCGAAATCGCGAACAAGACCCAGAACGACAGCCAGGCCATGGCATAGAAGCGTGCCACGCGGTTGCCTCGCCACCAGGCCAGCAGTGAGACTGTCAGCGACCCGACCCCGAAGAGCAGCACCTGCAAGATGACGAACGGGTCCATGATCTGATAAGGGCCGAGCAGGAAAATCACCGTGCTCGCCGCAGTTCCCCAGAAGAAACGGACGACCCATCGGTTCAGCCTGGGCATATCGGCCGGCAGATTGAAGAGGTGCCGCAAATAGGCGAGGAGAAGCAGCATGGTGAACTCGATGGCCAGAATCATGCCCCCCTTCACCGCAAACCCGCCCGCCGGCAAACCCAGCCAGACGTAATACCCGCTCATGATGAAATAGGCACCAAAGACCCCGACCAACGAGAGCGAATAGAACACATAACCCCGGTCGCGCGTAAACAGGCTGAACACCAACGTCATCAGGATCAGGGCCCCCAGGTAGCCGAAGAAAGCGGCGAAAACCGCCTCGCTTCGGGCCTGATCCCCGATAAACGCTTTGGGCTCCCAGATTTGCAGCGGCACATGCAAGCCGGTTTCCGATTGGATGCGCAGGAACACATCCACGCTTTCACCCGGCCCCAGCCGGAACGGGAAAACCGGGAACTTATTGTCCAACATCTCCCGGCAGATAGGGCGCATGTTGCCTGCCGCCAGGTGCTCAACCCGGCCGTCCCCCCGGATAAGATACCAGTCGAGCTCATCCATCCGGGCTGTTCGCAGCTCGACCAGCCAGAGCGCCGGGTCGGGCAGCCCGGAACGTATGGAAAACCGCACCCAGATCGCATCCCGGGTAAACCCGAAGGATGGCCTGCGTTTCCGGCAGGCTTCAAACCGCCCCTCGCTAAAAGCCTCCCGCGCCTGGCTCAGCGTCCACTCCCGGGAAACGTCCCGGCAGGTCGAGAGGCAGGGAGAGAGCGACATCCAGGTCGTTCCGGCTGTCAGAAGGGCGGAATCTTCCGCCAGGCCGCCACAAGCGGCGGCGAACAACACGGCTACCGTGGCTAGTCTTGTAACCCAACTCATAAGATGCGATCTCTTGCGAGGGCTGTTTGTATCATAAGGCGGTGGGGAATTGCAGCAAAATCAACACTTGCATGTCGTCGGACAACGTGAGTTGCGCCCGTGCGCATCTTCGATTTTCCGGAGCGCGGACATTCTTCTCCGCTTGGAGGTTGACCGCGCTACGGGAGCGGACAAGAATGTCCGCGCTCCAATTGCCCAATAGGGATGGTTTTGGAAAAATCCAAGATGCGCACGTTGCGCCCGCCACCCCCCCACCGGGCTGGACTTGCTCACGGAGATGCTGGTTAAATGCTCCCATGAACAAAAGCCGATTCAAGCCGCGCCCCCTGGGTGCGATCCTCCTGCTTTTCCTTGCCCTGTCCTCCCTGGCGCAGGAGACCCAACTGCCGTTCGTGTTCGAGCCGGACGTGAAGATCGCCATGCGGGACGGCACCCGGCTCGCCGCCAACATCTTCCGGCCCAGGGGTGAAGGCCGCTTCCCGGTGATCCTGACGCGAACCCCCTACGGCAAACCGGGTGAGAAGGGGGGCGAAGCCAGGCGCTACACCGCCGCCGGCTATGTAATGGTCGTGCAGGATTGCCGCGGGCGGGGCAAGTCTGAAGGTGTCTGGGATCCCTTCCGCTACGATGCCGGGGACGGCTACGACACGCAGGAGTGGGTCGGCCGGCAGCCGTGGTGCAACGGCAGCATCGGCACCGCCGGAGGATCCTACCTGGGCTGGGCACAATGGGCGACAGCGCCAAAGCACAGCGGCTACCTCAAAACCATGGTTCCGACGGTGCCCTTCGGCAACAGCTACGATCTGGCCTACAACGGCGGCGCATTCCAGCTTGCCTTGTTAATGGGCTGGGGCGCCGGGGTGGGCGGCGTCACGCTGGCGCCTGACAAGATCCAGGAAGCCCTCCGATATCTCCCGCTGCGCGCCTTTGGCGACCAGTTTGAAAAGAAGGTGCCTTATCTCAACGAATGGGTGGCGCACCGCGCCTACGACGATTACTGGAAGGCGCGCGGCATGGATTATCGCTGCGCGGATGTCGCCGTCCCGGTCCTCAACATCGGGGGCTGGTATGACATCTTCTCCAAGGCCACGCTCGACCTGGTCACGCAGGTTCGCGCGACATCGCTTGACCGCAAGGTCCGTCGCAACCAGTTTGCCATCATCGGGCCGTGGACTCATCACGTGGGGCCGGAAAAAGTCGGGGAGCTCGACTTCGGGCCGGATGCGGCACTCAAGGCAGGCGAGAAGCAGTTCGAGTGGTTCGAGTACTGGCTCAAGGACCGCGAGACGGGCGTGCAGGATTGGCCAGCCTACTACCTGTTCATCATGGGGGAGAACCGCTGGCGGGGCGAGAACGAGTGGCCGCTGAAACGCACCCGCTTCACCTCCTACTACATCCACAGCGCGGGCCGGGCGGCTTCGCTCAAAGGCGATGGCGCCATGGGCACCACCGAACCGGCGGACGAGGCTCCGGACCCATTCACCTATGACGGGAACAACCCGGTTCCCTCCGTGGGGGGCAACAACCTGATCGGGGCCCTGGCCGGACCGCAGGACCAGTCCCGGGTCGAGGAGCGCGAGGACGTGCTCGTCTATACCACGCCCGCCCTGGCGGAGGACCTGGAAGTCACCGGCCCGGTGAAGCTGATCCTTTGGGCCGCCTCCAGCGCCCGGGACACCGACTTTACGGGCAAGCTGGTGGACGTGCATCCCGATGGCAAAGCCTACAATTTGTGCGATGGAATTGTTCGCGCCCAATACCGCAACGGGATGGAGAAACCCGCGCTGCTGGAGCCCGGGGAGGCCACGCGCCTGGAGGTGGATCTCTGGGTGACCAGCAACGTGTTCCGTCGCGGGCACCGCATTCGGCTGGAGGTTTCCAGCAGCAACTTCCCGCGCTTCGACCGCAACTCCAATAGCGGGAAGCCCTTCGGCACGGACACGGAGCTGCTGCCCGCCCGCCAGACCGTTTTCCACGACCGCAACCGGCCGTCGCACCTGGTCCTGCCGATCATCCCCCGGTAGAACACCGACCCTCCGGCCCAAGGCGAACATGGAACCAGTTTATTGCTTCGAGATCATCGTGCCCGCCGGGGCGGTGGATGGGAACCGGCACGTCAACAATGTGGCCTATGTGCAGTGGATGCAGGATGCCGCGCTGGCGCATTCGGCCGCGACCGGTTGCACCCGGACGACTGAGGCCATCGGCGCGACATGGGTGGCCCGGATGCACCGGATCGAGTATCTCAGCCCCGCGTTTGCCGGGGATGCCATCAAGGTCCTGACCTGGGTGGCTGACTTCCGCAAGGTGCGATCTCTGCGCCGTTACAAGTTCGTCCGGACCTCAGATCAAAAGACCCTCGCTGAAGGAGAGACCGACTGGGTGCTGATTGACACGTCCACCGGACGTCCGCGGGCGATTCCTCCCGAGCTTGCCGGCCTCTTCGCGCTGGCCCCGGACGAGGATGACGGCAGCCGGCGAAGCAGGAATGGTCTGGGCGCACGTTGACTGGCGTGCCGGCGTTGATCCTTTACGGGATCGTCCTCATATTGAATATTGATTCCGCCATATATGACAACAACGCTTGCCGCCTCCAAGGTCTCCTACAGTCCATCCCCTGCCCTCCCAAGTCCCGCGACGTCGCGGCCGCCGCATAGCCCGGCCGGAATGAGCGCACCGGGATTCGGGCGCGCGGCCCCGGGCCGGCTGTGCCGCCGGACCCACCTTCTTGCGGCCCTCGCGATCTCCGCGCTGCTGCTCTCCCCGCTCCATGCCGCCGAAAGCAGCGACACCAATTCCCCGGCGGAACTGCTCGGCCGGGCCCTGATGCGCGTGTCTCAACTGGTGGAGCCCGACGCCAACACCGCACCGCGCACCTTCACCGCGAGCATCCGGGTGGTCAAGGCGAACGGCTGGGCCAAGGGAATGTCCGGCCATAACCTGGACCTGGCGATCCAGGCCCCCGACCACCTGCGCCTCGGTACAACGCTCGACCAGAGAAGCTACATGTTCGGCCGGGACGGGCAGGAGGTCTGGGTTTACATGCCCGCCAGGAAGTTCGGGCTCATCGGGTCGCCGGATGCGCCTCGCTTCGCCGATTCCCCGGACTCGCGGGACACCACCCCGCTCAAGCCCCTGAAGCTCCCCCTGCCCGCCGAGCAACTCATGCTGCTGCCACTGTTCACCGATCTCGAAGGATTGCCCGATGCCACGGTCGGCGACACACCCTGCCGGGTGCTGAAGATGACCGCCAAGCCGGAGGCCGCTCAAAGCCTGAAGCTGCCCCGCGGCACCTTTCAGCTCTGGCTCCGCGCGAGCGACGACCTGCCCGTCAGGCTGACCTACGTGGAAGAGAATGGCGCCGATGTGCAGTTGGAACTGGTCAACCCGACCTACAGCGAGCCGTGGCCCGCGGAGAAGTGGAAGCTTAAAGCTGCCGAAGGCGACCGCATCACCAAGGTCGCGCGCTCGCATCTGACGCGCTCCCTGGACGTCGCCATCGGTTCGCTGGGCGAAAAGGTGCCCACGCTCGGGCCGGCAACCGGGGAACGACGGGTCGTCGCCCGCGAAGGCGCTGGTCGGCTGGAGATGATAGACGGCACCCGCGTCCTGTTTCTGAAAGGGACGCCCGAAGAGATGGGACACCAGCACGGAAC
>JAPLUA010000567.1:0-2344 GCA_026397855.1 Verrucomicrobiota bacterium
CCTGTCCCGGGGCTGGCATGGAAACGGGCCGGCTTCATCTGCGCACGCGTGGTTCTGGTATCCCTCGGCCTGAGGCGTGACAAAAACCAGCGGTATTGGACTCCAAGCCTGCTTTGCGTCACAGATGTTGCGGCCAGGGGCAGGCAGGCTGGATAGGGGGCATTAACCCGATTTGTTACATTCCGAGGTTTGACTGAGTTCCGTGAGCGGACAAGAATGTCGGCGATCCAATCACCCGGCGTAGTGGTTTTGGAAAAAGGTGAGATGCGCCCCACGCTGCTTCGGGCTCCATTTCCCTCTCGCCTTTTGGCGCCGGCTGGCCCACTGTTCACGCAGGTCTGCGGCCTCGGTGCGGGCTGCGGACGTGTGATGTTGAACCAACTTACCATTTCAGAGCTGACGGCAAAGCTGGCCCTTCGCGAGGTCTCGGCGCGGGCGGCCACGCAGGCTTGCCTGGACCGGATTGAGCGCGTGGACAGCCAGGTCCGCGCCTTCATCAGCTACGACGCGGCGGACGCGCTGGCGCAGGCGGAAGCGGCGGACCTGGCGCTGGCCTCCGGTGAGACACATGCCCAACGCCCGTTGCTGGGCGTGCCGGTCGCCATCAAGGACGTCATTGCCGTAAAGGGACAGCCGCTGAACTGCGCCTCAAAGATCCTCGGCAGATTCACCTCGCCCTACGATGCGACGGTCATCGAAAAGCTGAAGGCGGCCGGGGCGGTCGTGTTCGGGCGGTTGAACATGGACGAGTTTGCGATGGGCAGCTCGACGGAGAACTCGGCCTTCCAGGTGACGCGCAACCCGTGGGACACGTCGCGCATCCCAGGCGGCTCCTCGGGCGGTTCCGCCGCGGCGGTCGCCGCGGACGAATGCATCGTGGCGCTGGGCTCGGACACAGGCGGCTCGATTCGCCAACCGGCAGCGCTGTGCGGCTGTGTGGGGCTGAAACCCTCCTATGGCCGCGTCTCGCGCTATGGGCTGGTTGCCTACGCTTCGTCGCTCGACCAGATCGGCTGTTTCGCCAGGGACGTCAGGGATACGGCCATTGTGACCTCCGTCATCAGCGGCCAGGACCCGCGCGATTCGACGAGCGTGCCGGAGCCGGTGGCGAACTACGCGGCCGGGCTGACGGGTGACATCAAGGGGCTGAAGCTGGGCCTTCCCAAGGAGTACATGATTGGCGGGCTGGACCCCGAGGTGAAGCGGGCCGTCGAGGCGGCCGTGGAGCAGTATTCAAAGCTGGGGGCGGAAGTGGTGGAGATATCCCTGCCGCACACAGACTACGCGGTGGCGACCTACTATATCATCGCAACGGCGGAGGCCAGCGCCAACCTGGCGCGCTTCGACGGCATCCGCTACGGGCTGCGCGAGGCGGGAGCCGATCCGATCGAGCTTTACAGCAGAACACGCGGGGCGGGCTTCGGGCCTGAAGTGAAGCGGCGCATTATCCTGGGCACCTACGTGCTGAGCAGTGGCTACTACGACGCTTACTACCTACGGGCGCAGAAGGTGGGGACGCTGATCCGCCAGGATTTCCTGAGGGCATTCGAGAACGTGGATGCCATCCTCACTCCCACATCCCCCACGGCAGCTTTCAAGATCGGCGAGAAGTCCGAAGACCCCTTGCAGATGTACCTGATGGACATCTTCACCATCTCCTGCAACCTGGCCGGCATCTGCGGCATCAGCGTCCCCTGCGGCTTCACCGCTGCCCAGCCCCGCCTGCCGATCGGCCTGCAATTGCTCGGTAAACCTTTCGGGGAGGAGACCATCCTGCGGCTTGCCCATGCCTACGAGCAGAGCACAGAGTGGCACAAAGCGAAGCCGCCGTTGAGCGTGGCGGGCTGAAGCCGGCCGCAGTCGGGCAAGACCAGCAGAAGTAAGTTTCTCCCTTGGCCTACAGGAGCTCTGCGTGGGCCAACTCTTCGATGAGCTCAGCGGCCGCATCCTGATCAAGGGGTGAGGCATCAATAAAAGTGGCTTCGGTCCGCCAAACGACCTTCCGAAGCCCGCTATCCCAAAGAGTGAATTCCAGGATAACTTTGTTGTTTTGGGGCTTCCGGCTCGTCATCCGTCCCACCCCGATATACTTGACCACAAAGGCAAGCTGTTGGCTGGCGCCAAAACGGGATGACGCTTCCCTGATTGGAGCGTCTATGTCCAACTCCAGCTTGTCTTTCAGGCAGAGGATTTCGCACGGCACATATAACTGTTCCAGCAGGCCCTTGATTTGCCCGGCGAGGCGTTCCGAGAAGTCTTTGCCTAACTGGTGGGTGACCACGTCATGGCTGTCCTGGGACTGCTGTTTGTAAACCAGAAGAACCTTCTCAAGCGTTTTGCTGTA
>JAPLUA010000567.1:2426-5292 GCA_026397855.1 Verrucomicrobiota bacterium
GAACCTTGTCCGGGTCAAGTAGTGCTTTTGTGCGGCGTGACAATGGTCGGAAGCGCCAACGGCGTGTCAGGTGTGGCTGCCCGCTTCTGACAGCAGGCCAGCCAGGGTTTGCCCGAGCTTCTCGGCGGCGGCTTTGCCTTCCTGCTGCAGGCGGAGGAGCGCGGGGATTTTCCCGGGGGACATGAGGACCGTCCGCGTGAGCTTGGGTATATCCAACTCCTGATCGGCGGTGAGGAACTGGTTGAAATCGAGCGGCAGGTTGGCGTCGGCGGTATCCAGGATCACGCGCACAGTCGCGCCAGGGATTTTCTGCTCGCGGCAGAAGTCGCGGATGACTTGCGATTCCATGACCACGGCATCCGCCCCGGTGGCCTTCCAGAGCGCACGCTTCTGCTCCGCCGTGGTGGCGACGCGCTCGACGCAATGAAAGCGCGCGGGGCGGGCGCCGGCCGCCAGCAGTGCGGGCTCCCAACCGGTCTCCTTGTCGGCGCTGAACACCACTGTCCCGGCGGTAAGGTCCGGTCGCAGCCCCCCCGCAAAGCCGCAGGTCAAAACACGGTCGGGCCTTTGCTCCGTGAAGGCAGCGCGAATAGCCCGTGCGGCATTGCGCGGCCCGATGCCCGTGAACAGCGTCCGAACGTGCGGGGGCGAGCCAAGAAGTTGATGAAAGGGCTTGGCCTCCTCCTTAACAGCAAAAGTGACCAATACCGTTCGGATTTCGCCCTTCGGATTTCCTTCGGCCTTCGGATTTTGGATTTCGGATTTCACTTAATGCCCGCCAGCCGCTCGTTCCAGATCTGGTAGAGCAGCACGGTAGCCTTCACATCCCGCAGGCAGTATTCGGCAATGTCGCGGTAGCGCCCTTCGGCCATCAGCGCGCCCACATCGTTGCCGCTAACGCCGTGGCTCTTGGGCGATTCAATGCCGAAGGCCTTGCAGTAGAAGTCCAGGTTGAACCGGCGGGCCGCGCCCTCCCGGCCGCTGACGCCGTAGAAGGTGAGCTGTTCCGCCAGATCGCAATGCGGGTCGGTCTGGAAGCGATAGCCCAGCCAATCCTTGCGGGAAATGGGCACGCTCAGCAGGGCCGAGCGCAGGTAGATGAATGGCACGTCGAACCCGCGCCCGTTGAAGGTGACGATCGTTTCGTAGTGCTTCGCCACATCCCAGAAAGCGGTGAGCAGCTCGGCCTCGTCCATGCACGCCACGAACTCGACCGGGCCGGCATCGTCCGCTTCGTCCTCGTAGTCCGTGGCGGTGAAGAGCACCTGGCCGCGGGAGGTGTCGGCGTTGAGCATGGCGACGCAGACCACCTGGGCGGTCAGCGGCCACAGGCTGAACAGCCGCTGGATTTCGGCCCGGCGCGTGGCGCGGGCCGCTTCATCGGCGATCTTCCCGCACTCGCGGAACAGGTATTCCTGCTGCGCCTCGTCGAACTGCTCCAGCGGCAGCGCCGAGGTTTCTATGTCGAAGACGAGCTTGGCCATCAGGCGCCGAATTTGTCGAACATCTTGGCGTTGGCTTGCATGAGGCGGATGAGATGCTTGGCGGCGAATATCCCCAGCGAGCCCTGGTTGGCCCCGGTTTCAGTGAACCGATCAAGCTTGTCGGAGCCGGAGATGGCCGAGTGGAGCATCACCGGTTGCGGGTGCCAGGAGTGGCCCTTCATGACGCAGGGGGTCGAGTGGTCGCCGGTGATCGCCAGCACATCGGGCTTCTTGCGTAGCAGGATCGGGAGGGCGGCATCGAATTCCTCGATGGCCTTCTTCTTCGCCTCGAAGTTGCCGTCTTCGCCATACATGTCGGGGTATTTGAAGTGGATGAAGAAGTAATCGTAGTTGTCGTATTCGGCGAGGTAGCGCTCGAACTGCTCAGCGATGGTCTGCGGGCCTTCCAGCTTCGCCATGCCCACTAACTGCGCGAGGCCCTTGTACATCGGATAGACCGCGATGCAGGCCGGGCGCAGGCCGTAGCGATCCTTGAACAGGGGAATATGGGGCTGGTGGGCAATCCCGCGCATCAGGAAGCCGTTGGCCGGCTTCTTCTGTGCGATGACCGGCAGGGCGACCTTGTAAAAGTCAGCCACCAGCTTGGCGGCTTTCCTGGCCTTGGGATCCTTGGCGTTCACGGCCGTCGAGGCGGGAACGGGGAAACCCTCGCGGTGCGGATCGGCATCGGTCAGCGGCCCCTCCAGGCCTTTGCCGCGGAAGACCACCACGAAGCGGTGGCCCTTGCCGGGCTTGATGATGACCTCGGCATCGCCCACTTTCTTCACCTTCTGCGAAAGCAGGGCGCAGAGCTCTTCGCAGACCTTCGTGTCAATCCGCCCGGCGCGCCGGTCGGTGACGATGCCTTTGGCGTCGAGCGTGCAGAAATTGGCACGTGCCGCCACATCGCCCGCGCGTAATTCGAGGCCCAGCCCGAGCGCCTCGATGACGCCGCGGCCGACTTTAAACTCCAGCGGGTCATAACCGAACAGGCCGAGGTGGCCCGGACCGCTGCCCGGGGTGATGCCCGGCGCCACGGGGATCATGCGCCCCTGCGCGGCATCCTTCGCCAGCGCATCCATGTTCGGGGTGGCTGCGGCTTCCAGCGGGGTGAGGTAGCCCTGCTCGCGCGTGGCCACATCGCCTACGCCATCAAGGACAACCAGCGCCAGCTTGCCGGTCGGCTTCAGAGTTAATTCAGTATAAAGAGCATCCTGGTTCATAATTCGGTTCTATTGATTCGGTAAAATCCATACGGGTGGCAGCTTTGCCCCGGAGGGGCAGCCGCCACATTTCAGGTGGATAATGCCGCAAAAGCGCCGGCAGCGTCAACGCGATTAAGTCGCCTCCAATGCACTGGATCGCAACTCACGTTATCCGAC
>JAPLUA010000081.1:0-4787 GCA_026397855.1 Verrucomicrobiota bacterium
GCCGGGGCGCTCGACCGTCCGCCGTTGATCGTCGCCCCTTACGACGCCGAGCTGTTCGGCCACTGGTGGTACGAGGGGCCGGAGTTCCTGGATTGCCTCATGCGCCACGCCTGCCGCGAACAGAAGGACCTGGAGCTGATCACGCCGGGTGAATACCTGCGGCGCCACCCCACGAACCAGGTGGCCACGCCCAGCCCTTCAAGCTGGGGTGAGGAGGGTTACTGGCGCGTCTGGCTCAACGAGAAGAACGAATGGATCTACCCGCACCTGCGTGCGGCCCAGGAGCGCATGACCGAACTGGTGCGGCGCCACCAAAGTAGGGGAGGCGTCCCGCCTGCCCCTTCGGAAGAACGCCTGCTTCAACAAGCCGCGCGCGAGTTGCTCCTCGCGCAGGCCAGCGATTGGCCGTTCATCCTCCGCACGGGCACCAGCCCGGACTACGCCCGCAAGCGTGTGAAGGAACACCTGCTCCGATTCACCCGCATCTACGAGCAGCTCAGCACGGGCCAGTGTGATCCGCAGTGGCTCCAGCAAGTCGAGGACCGCGACAACCTCTTCCCCGCCCTCAATTACCAGTATTGGGCTTAAGACGGCCTGGACGATTCCTTTTCATCAGGCGCCAGCCCGTCCTCAGTAGCGCAGCCGGTAGAACTTCATTCCCGCCGCCACGGGGGGCTGGTATGGGCTGACCGCCCCGCTTACGTCGGTCCAGTCCTTCGGCGTCCCGGTCAATGCATCGGCTTCCTGCAGGACGCCGTTGGTCCATGTCAACCTCGGCAGGCTGCCGGCCAGTCCAAACGAGAGAACCGGCGGAGGCATCGCAGGCGTGGTGGCCGGAGCGGAACTGCTCCTTGCGGACTCGTTGCCTGCCGCATCCAGGGCGGACACCTGGTAGCTGTAGGCCGTCGCGGCGGCGCAGGTTAGATCCGCGTAGCTGGTGGCCGCGCTGGCACCGAGCAGGGCTGAGTTCCGATAAATCCGGTAGCCGCTCACCCCGACATTGTCCGTCGAGGGCGACCAGCCCAGGTTGACCCGGTTAAAGACGACGGGCGCGGCCACAACATTCGTGGGGACGCTGGGCGCCTTGTTATCCGTCACCGTAATGCTCTTGCTCACCGTCGTGCCGAACCAGGTGACCAGCTCGCGCACCATGCGCCAATCGGTCGTGTAGGTGCCCGGCGTGGCGGGGGCGGTGAGGGTGATGGTGAAGGTCTTGGTCTGGCTGGGGCCGATTTCGGCTCCCACGTTGAAGCGCGTGGTCGTGGTGAAAGGATCGGACTCCCCGACCGCCCCGAGCCGGAACTGCTTTGCGTCATTCCACAGCACACCCCGGTTGCGCAAAGTGATGGTGGCATTGGTGGTGGAGCCGACGGCCATGGTCGCCGGCAGGCTGTTGCTGAGCACCTCGTAGGAGTAGTAATCCCAGGTGGGCGTGGTGCCGAAGTAGTCGCAAATGCCCTTGTAAACGCCCCACATGGTGGTGGAGCGGAAGAAGTTGTCCCGGAGATAGAGCGCGTCGTGGTCGCAGGTGTCGTGAAAGCCCAGTTCGATAAGAATTGCCGCGCGCTGCGGGACGCGGGTCTCGGCCTGGTTGCCGACGGCATCCTTCACGCCGCGGTTGCCCCAGGTCGCGTCCGTGTACTTGGTTTGGATGGCGCTGTTGAGGGCGGTGTTCACAAACGTCGCGAGGTTCTTGCTCACGGTGGTGTAACTCGCATGTTCCGTGCTGGAATCATAGTAGGTCTCCGCGCCGGTCGGGCAACCCGTGCCGACGCAGTAGCCGGAGCTGCCGTTGCTGTGCAAGGCAATGTGCGCGTCGGTGGCATCGTAATTCGCCGCGACCGGCCCGGCCCGGATGGCGTCGTTGCTTTCAGTGGCGCCGGAGGCCAGGGTGCAATCGCCCGTCGAGCTGGCATAGACCGAGCAGGGATAGCCCGTCTGCTTGGTCCAATAACAGGCGGCCATGTGCCACCACGGGTTGGCAGCCGAGGCGTAGGTTCCGTAGTTCTGGTCCAGGCACCGGTAGCTCTTCACCGTCACGCCGTCCTGCGACAGGTAAGTGGCCAGGTAGCCGGCGATCTGGAGGTTGTGATAATCCTCCTGCAACAGCGGCGAGCAATAGACCGGCCGGGCGGTGGCCCATGCGCTGCCGCTCCAGAACAATCCGTGGCCGGGCGAGATGGAGATCTTCCTGCCGGCCAACCCCACGAGGTTCGGAGTGGGCGACGGCGCAGCTTTGGCCTCAGGCCGGGCCGGCAAGGGCTGGGTCGGCGGCAGGTAGCTGCTCAGCAGCCGCCCCCCGCACTGCAAGCGGATGCTGCCGGGAATCTGGAATTGCTCCAACGTGGCTTTCACCTGGTAGAAGAGGGTTTCCAGTCGCGCATCGTCCAGCCCGCTGCCGATGATGTCCGGCGAGAACTCAACGGTCGCGCCGTCCTCCGTCACTTGCAGCGACAGCACCCTGGTCCCGGCGGGCATCGCCGAAGTCAGCACCTGCCCGGCTTCCCCTGGCGAAGGCGGCGTGGCCAGCGCCGCCACTGCCGAGGCGGCATCGGTGATTTCCGGCCGCATGTAGCCGAACAGGCCGCCCTGCTCGCCGAGATATGTCACGACAGCGGAGCCGAGCGCAAGGCTGTGGGTTAGAACCAGGCAGAAGAGAGCCGGCAGGAGGCGGGGCATAGGATGTTGTGTTTGGCCCATGCGAATGATGATAGACAATCGCCGGGCAGATGGGAAATGGTAGTTGTTCGCCATCCAGGGAGCGGCAAGGACCGAATATGGACGACCGCCGCGGCCCAAAACCGCTTGCTTGGCTGCGGTTTGACGGTAGTTTCCCGCCGTATGCATTGGAAATGGAATCTGGCACTTGTAATAACCTCGATGATCACAGCCGCCACCGCCACGGCCCAGCCGACCAACCAGACCGACCTGCTGCGCGAGTTCAAGAGGCGCGCCGCCAAGTTTGGCGTCGTCATTACCCTGCCTGAATTCGAGACGACCACCAACGGCGTCCGCGGCGCCGTCCGGCAAACCATTGCCGTCGGCAACGCGGCCCTCGACCGACTCGGCGTGCTCAAGCCCAACCAGGTCACCTTCGAGAACACCGTTCGCGCCCTGGATGACATCAGTTACGGGATCAGCCTGGCCGACGACCGCCTCGGGATCATCAAGGAGACCAGCACCAACGCCGCCCTCCGCGACGCCGCCACCGAGGCGCTGAAGCAGCTCCAGGAATGGGCCGTCGGCCTCGATTACCGCGAGGACGTTTACAAGGCGATCAAGTCCTACGCGGACACCCGGCCGAAGCTCAAGGGGGAGGACGCCAAGCTGCTGGAGGAAACCATGCGCGACTTCCGCCGGGCGGGCCTGGAGCTTCCCAAGCCCCAGCGCGACGTGGTCGAGCGCATGCGCAAGGAGCTGGCCCGGCTCATGACCGACTTCGAGTCCAACGTCACCAAGGCCAGGAAGGCCGTCCTGTTCTCCAAGGCCGAGCTGGAAGGGGTCCCCGACAGCTTCCTGGCCCAGGTCAAAACCGGCGAGGACAAATACACCGTCATGGCCAATATCACCTGGCAATACATCAGCGTGATGGATAACGCGCGGCGCGAGGAGACCCGCAGGAAGCTGCTGGTCGAGCATGACAACCTGGCCCGCGCGGAGAACATCCCCCTGCTCGAAAGGATCCTGCCGCTGCGCGATGACATCGCCCGCAGGCTCGGCTACAAGACCTGGGCCGACTACGTGACGGAGGTCAAGATGGCCAGGAACGCCGCCTCCGTGATTGGCTTTCTCGACAAGCTCAAGGCCGGCCTGCAACCCAAGTTCGACGCCGAGCTGGCAGGGTTCCGCCAGATCAAGGTCAAGGAAACCGGCGATGCCAATGCCCAGATCAGGATCTGGGACTGGCGCTACTTCAGCAACCAGTTGAAGAAGGAGAAATACGACGTGGATGCCGAGCAACTGCGCGTCTTTTTCCCCTACCAGCAAGTCCTTGACGGCATGTTCAACATCTACCAGAGCCTCTTCGGGCTGAAGTTCGAGCGCGTCGAGCCGCCCTACAAATGGATCGCCGACCTCCAGCTCTACGCCGTCTCGGACGCGAAGACCGGCGAGCCGCTCGGGCTCTTCTACCTCGACATGTTCCCCCGCGATGGCAAGTACAATCACTTCGCCCACTTCCGCCTCATCGAGGGCAAGCTGCTGGCTAGCGGCAAATACCAGCGGCCCACCGTCGCCCTGGTCTGCAACTTCCCCTCCCCGACCCAGGGCAAGCCCTCGCTCCTTTCCCACAGCGACGTCGAGACGCTCTTCCACGAGTTCGGCCACGCCATGCACTCGATGATGACCCGCGCCCACTATGGCCGGTTCGCCGGCACCAGCGTCCCGGGCGACTTCGTCGAGGCTCCCTCGCAGATGCTCGAGAATTGGGTGTGGGACAAGAAGGTGCTGGACAGCTTCGCCGCCGACTACCGCGATCCCTCGAAGAAGATCCCGGCGGAAATCCTGGTCCGGCTGCAGGAGGCCAGGCTCGCAACCGAGGGCACACGCTACCGCCGCCAGATCGCCTTCTCCCTGATGGACATGGCGCTCCACACGCAAATCCACGACAGCAACGCGAAGGACGCCCTGCCGCTCTCCAACAAGGTGCTCAGCGAGGCGTTTCTTCCCATGGCACCGGACACCGCCTTCGCCGCCTACTTCGGCCACCTCATGGGCTACGACGCCGGCTATTACGGATACGCCTGGGCGGATGCCATCGCCGCCGACATGGGAACCGTGTTCGCCAA
>JAPLUA010000081.1:4834-11663 GCA_026397855.1 Verrucomicrobiota bacterium
AAGTTCCTCGGCCGGAAGCGCTCCATTGACCCGTTCCTGAAGAGGATCGGGATCGAGGCAAAATAAGCCATCTGAAATGAGCTATGATACCATCCGCAACTTCCACGATTGGCTCCCGACCACCGGCCGGGGGCGGACTTGCCATCCGGCCCGCCCCGATCCTGGTCCTGCTCTGCCTTGTGCTGGGTCTCGCAGCGGTTGCGTGGCGCGCCAAAGCCCATGGTCATGCGGCGCGCGCTCGCGCCCGAATCGAGGCGCTCACGCGCGGCGCAGCCCTGGAGTCTGAGTTCAACCAGGCCACAACAGCCGCCGAGGTGCTCGGCGCGCTGGTCAAGCAGAGCGGCGGCGTCCCGCCCGGATTCCAGGGATCCGCCGTGGAGCTGATCGCGTCGCATCCAGGCCTCTCCTCGCTCGAACTCGCGCCGGGCGGGGTCGTCGGCGACATCGCGCCGCGGGCAGGGCGGGAACGGCGCATCGGGTTCAATGTGCTCAAAGACCCGGCGCAAGGTCCGGGCGCGTCTGCCGCGGTCCGCCGCCGCGCCCCCACCGCAGCGGGGCCTTTGACGTTGGAGCATGGCGAGCCGGGGATTGTCGTGAGGGTGCCTGTGTTCCAGCGTGGGCGTGACGGCCGCGACTCTTTCTGGGGCTTGGTGGCGGCATCCATGCCGTTGCCCGGAGCCCTGGCCCGGGCGCGGATCAGCGGGCTCTCCGCCCAGGGTTACGACTACGCTTTGCTGGCAGGCGCCGCCGGCGCCGGGAAACCGGCCGTCATTGCCACCCACGGATCGTTTCCCCTGCAAGACGCCGTTCAGCAGCCGGTTCGGGTGCAGAACCTCGAACTCCGTCTCGCCTTGCGGCCGCGCGCCGGCTGGGGCAGCCCGATGAAGGTGGCGTTGGAATGCCTGGGAGTGATCGCCGTGTGCGGCTTGTTATGGGTGGCGGTTAGCCGATGGGACGGCCCGCGCCTCGCCTCGGAAGCCGGGGAAGGAATATTCGCGTCGAAGCCTGGCGGCGGCGCGAAGGAGGACCCGGAAGCGGCCCAGGGGCAATTGAGGTTTGCGGAGGAAAAGGTCCGGCTCCAGGAGGCCGCCCGCAGCGCCGATATAGCCAAGCAAATCACCCAGACGAAGCTGAAGGAGGCCCAGGCGCGCGCCGACGAATTGCAGGCCCGGCTGGATTCCGCCGTCCGTGCCACGGCTGAAGCTGCACAAGCCCGGCAGGCTGAAATCCAGCAGGCGCAGGAGGCCCTTGGGCGGGCCGAGCACGCTCACGGTGAACTGCAAGCCCGCCTGGAGGCGGACCTCGACGTTGAGCGCAAAGCGGCAGCAGCCGCACGGACCGAGCTAAAGAAAGCCCGGTCGCGCGCTGATGAATTACAAGCACGACTCGAGTCTGATGTCCGCGCCACGGACGAAGCCGCGCAGGCCAGGCAGGCTGAAATCCAGCAGGCGCATGAGGCTCTTGGGCGGGCCGAGCACGAGCGCGGTGAACTGCAAGCCCGTCTGGAAGCGGACTTCGACGTTGAGCGCAAAGCGGCAGCAGCCGCACGGACCGAGCTGAAGAAAGCCCGGTCGCGCGCCGATGAGTTGCAGACCCGGCTGCAAGCGCAACAAGCGGTGGCGGCCGATCTCGAAAGCCGGCTGGAGGCGGCGCATCGGGCGCAAGCCGAAGAGGCCGCAGCCAGCGCGTCCAGGCTGGAACGTTCGGAAGCAAGCAACAGGGAACTGCAGGAGCGCCTGGTCGCCGCCGCGCAGCTTGAGGCTCGCATCGTTGAGTTGACCGCCCTCCTCGAAGAGACGCGGACCCCGGTGGGGGAGGTGCAGACCGATTCGGACACAAGCGCCGCCGCTCTTGTGGCCGAGCCAGCGCCTGCGATTCACAACGAAACCGTAGCCGCCGATGCTGCGCCTGTAGAGGCGCCCCCGGCAGATCCTCCGGCACCAATTGAAACCCCGGCTCCGGCGGAAGCTCCAGTCCCAGCCCCCGCTCCGGCTGAAACCGCCAGCCCCGCCAAACGCGTGAAACGCCGAAAGGCCCGGCCTGACCGGCAGATTGATTTGTTTGAAAGCCAGGTCGAACCGGCGAAGGATCCCGCCCCCACTCCGCCCCCTGAGCCGGTCGCTTCCACGCCGGAACCAGCTCCGGAAGCCGCTTCCGAGCCAGCCGCCGATGACCGGGAGTCGAATGCCGATCAGGAATCGGCGGACCTGAACGAGGCGTTGGAACTGCCGGCCATCGAGGGGCTTGCCGCCGCTGAAGGCCTTGCGCGCGCAGGCGGCGATCCCGCGCTCTACATCAATGCGCTCCAACACTTCGTCGAACAGCAGGCCGGCACGCCCGACAAGATACAGGAGGCGCTCCTGCAAGGCGACCCGGCCGCAGCGGGGCGGATCATCCAGGCACTGCAAACCCAAGCCGATGAAATCGGGGCCAGGGCCGCACAAAGCGCTGCGGCGGATTTGGCCCACGCTGTTGGCGAGCCGTCCGACCCCGCCCGGATCGAGTCGTGCTGGCAGGAGTTGGATAGGATTCTGCGCAGCCTGGTTACCGACCTTAAGCCGCTGTCGAAGCCGAGAGAGACCAAACCCCCGGCGGCCGCCCGCCCTCCCGGGCCAGTCAACATCCCCAAACTCCGCAAGGCCGTGAACGAAATTCTGCCACTGCTCGTGGACCAGGATCCCGGCTCGAAAGACTGCTTCAAGGCCAACCGTGCTGTGTTCCGGCCGGCTTTCAGCGCCGAAGCTTTCCCTGAATTCGAAAGACTGGTCAAGGAAAGTGACCTCTCCGCGGCTTTGGAGCAGTTGAGAAAAGCCGTCAAGCGGCACGGGATTTCCGTTTAGCAAGGCTCTCCCGGCGATGTGTGCGGCGGTGCCGGCGTGCCGCCTCCGGCCATAACCGCCGCGAACCGCAGCCCCCGCGTGCTGATGCGCAGCTCGCGAAACCCGAATTCCTCCATGACCACCTGGTAAATCGCCGTGCCCGTGAGGATGACATCCGCGCGGTTTTTGGGCAGGCCGATGATCTGCTTCCGCTCCGCCAGGTCCACGCTCCAGAGCCGCTCGCAATGCCACGACACCCGCGCAGCGCTCAGCCGTGTCGCTTCGAGCCGCTCACGGTCAAAGCCCGCCAGCCCAGCCTCCATGCAGCCGAGAATGCTCGCCGTGCCGCCCACTCCCACGAGTTGCACCTCCCCACCCACAGCCGCAACCGCCGGCGCAAGCAGGTCCTGACTTCCGCCCCCCGTATCCATCGGCCGCCCCAGTCTCGGCCGCACTTCGTTCCGCAGAAACTCGCGCAGCCACTGGCGGCAGACCGAAAGCTCCGCCGGTGCGGGAGGATCAGCGTGGGGAAACCGCTCCAGCAGCCGCACTGTGCCGATGGGAAAGCTCTGGCGAAAACTCGTGTGCTCCCCGCGGCCAAGAATGAGTTCCGTGCTGCCGCCGCCGACATCCAGCAGGAGCAGCGGCGTTTGCGCGAGGCGGGGGTCGCTGGTCACCCCTTGAAAACCCCAGTCCGCCTCCTGGTCGCCCGAGATCACCTCGACCTCCACGCCGGTGGCCCGCGCAATGGCCGCCGTCAGTTCCCCGGCATTCACAGCCTCGCGCGCCGCGCTCGTCGCGATGATCCGGATCGAGATGGCCCCGCACTCGCGCGCCGCGCCCGCAAAGACGGCGGTAGCCTCGGCGGTGGCAGCAATCGCCTCCGACCGCAGGCGGTGCGTATCGTAAAAGCCCTGGCCAAGGCGGGTTTGCCGGCTCTCTTCGCGGACGGGCCGGACATCATGGCCCGCCACGTCCGCCACCAACAGCTTGACGGAGTTGGTGCCGACATCAATGACCGCCCGGCGGATAGGTTCCATGCGGCGAGACGATACCGTTTAGGCCACCCACCCGCAACCGGCCAGCGCGCTCCCCCCTCCATGGGGGCGCAACTCATGTTATCGGAGCGCGGACATTCTTGTCCGCCTGGGGCTCGCCGGGTGAGGGCACGCGGCTGGGACTGACAGGGCCACGATATGAATTGCTCCCGCTCCCCCCTCCATAGCCTCTCCACAGTCCCTCCGTGGTAGCAAGATAGTATCAACGTCGTTTCAAGGTCGTTTCAAGGTCGTTTCGTGATACCCTGTAATCTCCTTTTGTGTCTTTCCAACGGCCCGCTTTGCGGCTACCTTGCCCGCGGTAGTGCAACCCAAAGCAAAAGCGATCACGTTCGGCCCGGCTCATTTCATCAATCGTGAACTGAGCTGGTTGGAGTTCAATCATCGCGTGCTGGAGGAGGCGCGCGACCTGAAAAACCCACTGCTCGAACGGGTCAAGTTCTTCTGCATCGTCAGCTCCAACCTCGATGAGTTCTTCGAAGTGCGCGTCGCCGGCATCAAGCAGCAGATTGAGAGCGACGTGGTGGAGCGCTCGATGGATGGCCTGACGGCCACCGAAGCGTTCCGCGCCATCGTGAAGCGGGCGCGGCGCATGGTCGCGGAGCAATACACCTGCTGGCGCGAGGAGCTGGTGCCGGGGTTGGCCGCCAACGATATTCGCCTGCTCGACCTCACCGAGCTGGAACCCGCCGACCTGGCGTGGGTGGAGGACTATTACAACACGCAGGTCCAGCCGGTGCTCACCCCGTTGGCCATTGACCCGGCGCATCCCTTCCCGCAGTTGCTCAACAAGTCGCTCAACCTGATCGTGCGGCTGGAAATGCCAAGGAACGGGGAAGCCCTCAAGCACATGGCGGTCGTGCAGATCCCCCGCATCCTGCCACGCATGGTGAAATTGCCGCGGGCGGACGCGCGCCAGGATTACGTGTACTTGGACCGGCTGATCGGCCACCACCTCGCCGACCTGTTCCCCGGCACAAAGCTTCTCGGCTACTGGCCCTTCCGCGTGACGCGCAACAGCGAGCTCTACATCGAGGAGGAGGAAACCGCCAACCTGCTCAAGGCCGTGGAAAGCTCCCTGCACAACCGCCGCAAAGGCGACGCCGTGCGGCTGGAGATTGATCACGAGTGCCCCCCCTTTATCCGCGGGCCGCTCCTGAAGACGCTCCGTCTCGACGAGGAGGACGTCTATCTGATCAACGGGCCGCTGAACCCGACGCGCCTGATGGCGCTGACCGAGGGAGACCATTCCCCCGAGCTGCGCGACCCGCCATTTGTCGCGCCGACCGCCGCCCAGTTGCGTGACCGCCCCGACCTGTTCGCGGTGATCCGCGAGCGGGACATTCTGCTGCACCATCCTTACGAGAGCTTCAACAGCGTGGTGGAGTTCCTGGAACAGGCGGCTTCCGACCCCGAGGTGCTGGCCATCAAGCAAACCCTTTACCGCACCGGGGGCGACCGGCGGATCATCGGCGCGTTGGAGAACGCGGTGAGAAACGGCAAGCAAGTGACGGCCGTGGTGGAGCTGCGGGCACGCTTTGACGAGGCCAACAACATCCAGTGGGCACGCCATCTTGAGGAGGCCGGCGTGCACGTGGTCTACGGGCTGGTCGGATATAAGATCCACGCCAAGAGCTGCCTGGTGGTGCGCCGCGAGGGCCACACGATCCGCCGCTACGTCCACCTGGCCACCGGCAATTACAACCCCACCACCGCACGGATCTACACCGACCTCGGCCTCTTCACCTGCCGCCCGGAATTCGGCGAGGATGTCACCAACTTCTTCAACCTGCTCACCGGCATCTGCCAGTTCCAGGGCCTGGGCAAGCTGGTGGCCGCCCCCTTCGAGCTTTCGAACCGCTTGCTCCAGCTTGTCGAGCGCGAGACGGAGAACGCGCGGCGGGGATTGCCCGCCGGCATCGTCCTGAAGCTCAACTCGCTGGCCGACCGCGCCATCATCGAGGCCCTCTACCGCGCCTCGGCGGCCGGCGTGCGGATCCGGTTGATCGTGCGCGGCATCTGCTGCCTGCGTCCCGGCCTCAAGGGCATCAGCGAGAACATCACCGTGCATAGCATCGTGGACCGGTTCCTGGAGCACAGCCGCATTTACTGCTTCGAGAACGCCTGCCAGCCCGAGGTCTTCGTGAGCAGCGCCGACTGGATGCCGCGCAATTTCTTCCGCCGCATCGAGCTGGCCTTTCCTATCGAGGATGGCAACCTGCGCGAGCGGATCATCAGCGAGGTGCTCGCCCACTCGCTCAAGGACAACGTCAAAGCCCGCATGCTGCAGCCCAACGGGTCATACCAACGGCTCGCGCCCGCCGGCGGAAAGGCCCATCGCAGCCAGTCTGAATTCCTGGCGCTGGCCACCGGGGCGGAAGACGCGCAGCGCAAGCGTGTCACCGGCAAGACCCGGTATCCCCGCGTGAAGCTGGCGCCCTCGCCCTTCGCCGCGCGCAAGCCCAGGCGATCAACCCCATGAACCTCTATCTCCTGCGCCACGGCATCGCCGAGGATCTGGGCACGCCCGGCATCCTGAACGACGCCGACCGGCCGCTCACCGCCAAGGGCGAGCAGAAGCTGGAGGAGGTTGCCAGGGCCATGGCCGCGCTCGATCTCTCCTTCGACCTCATTCTCTCCAGCCCCTACCTGCGCGCGCGCCAGACCACTGCGATTATCGCCAAGGCCTTCAGCGCCCGCAAACGGATCGAGTTCACCGACGCCCTCACTCCCGGGGCCAGCCCCAGGAAACTGGTCGAGCTTCTCAACCACCGCCAGCCGCTGCCGGAAAGCGTGCTCCTCTCCAGCCATGAACCTTTCCTGAGCACGCTGATCTCCCTGCTGGTCTGCGGCGATACCCACGCATCGGTGGTGATGAAGAAGGGCAGCCTCTGCAAGCTGACAATCGAGTCCCTGAAGCCGGCCCGCTGCGCCAGCCTCGACTTGCTGCTC
>JAPLUA010000111.1 GCA_026397855.1 Verrucomicrobiota bacterium
ACCAAGCAGATTGAACAAACCTATGGTCTGGCCCGGGAACGCTACGCCTCGCTTGGCGTGGATACCGACAAGGCCCTCAAACAACTGGCCCGCATCCCTATCTCCATCCACTGCTGGCAGGGCGACGATGTCGGCGGCTTCGAGAGCGCCGGCGCGGAACTCGGTGGCGGGCTGGCCGTCACCGGCAATTATCCCGGCAAAGCCCGCACCCCCGCCGAGCTGCGGGCGGACTTCGAGCAGGCGCTGTCGGTCATTCCCGGTCGCCATCGTCTCAACCTCCACGCCTGCTATGCCGAAATGAGCAGGGGCAAGGTTGAGCGCGACGAGCTGAGCGTCGAGCAGTTCAGGAATTGGATCGCGTGGGCCAAGTCCATCAAGATTGGCCTGGACTTCAACCCGACTTTCTTTGCCCATCCCAAGGTCGTGGGCGGTTTCACGCTCACCAGCGCCGACCCGGCCATCCGCAAGTTCTGGGTCGAGCACGGCATCCGCTGCCGCGAGATCGGCGCCGCCATCGGCAAAGCCCTCGGCAACACGTGCCTCAACAATCTCTGGATTCCGGATGGTATGAAGGACACCCCCGCCGACCGCCGCGGCCCGCGCGAGCGCCTGGCCGAGTCGCTCGATGCCATCTACAAGAAGAAGCTGGACCGCAAGCTCAACGTGGATTCCGTGGAGCCGAAGCTCTTCGGCATCGGCGCCGAGAGCTACACGCCCGGTTCGAGCGAGTTCTACGTCGGCTACGCGGTGAGCCGCCAGATCCTGCTCACGCTGGACGCCGGGCATTACCACCCCACCGAGGGCATTGCCGACAAGATCTCCTCCGTCCTGTGCTACCTGCCGGAAATCGCCCTGCACGTCAGCCGCGGGGTGCGCTGGGATAGCGACCACGTGGTCACGCTCACCGACGACCTGCAGGCGATCGCGCAGGAGATTGTCTGGGGGGGCTATACGGATCGTGTGCGCATCGGCCTGGATTACTTCGACGCCAGCATCAACCGCGTGGCGGCCTGGGTCATTGGCTCGCGCAACATGCTTAAGGCGCTGCTGATGGCGCTGGTCACGCCCATTGGGAAGCTGCGCGAACTCGAAGCCGGGGGCGACTACACCTCGCGACTGGCGCTAATGGAGGACGCGAAAATGTTGCCGGCCGGGGCGGTTTGGGATTATTACTGCGCCCGCCAGGGCGTGCCCGTGGGGGAGGCATGGCTGGCGGAAGTGAAGAACTATGAGCGCACGGTGCTGGCAAAGCGAAGCTGAACCTGACCAATGATAAAACCCGGCAGCCTCGGCGAGGCAGCCCTACCTGAATATTATGAAGGTTAAGAAGTGGTCGTGGGAAGTCTATTGGCTGGTGGGGGGCTTCTTCTCCTGGATCATCTGCCCAGTTATCCTGGCATCGCTGCTCACCAACGACTTGTTCGGGGTGCTCAAGCAGCAGTCGCTGGGGACGCTCTGGTGGACCTACTTTTTCGGCGCCATGTGGGGTTTCGGCGGCCTCACCTTCGGGCTGACGATGCGTTACCTGGGGATGTCTTTGGGCATGGGGGTGGCGCTGGGCTATTGCGCTGCGTTCGGCACGCTCCTGCCGCCGATCTTCAAGACCTTCATCCCGACCATCCCTGTCGCGGAAACCATCGGGCAAATCGCGTCCACCACCCCGGGCAAAGTGACGCTGTTCGGCGTGTTCATCTGCCTCGCCGGCATCGTCGTGGCGGCGCTGGCTGGATTGACGAAGGAAAAGGAAATGCCCGAAGCCCAGAAGAAAACGGCCATCGCCGAATTCAACTTCACCAAGGGCATCCTCGTTGCAACCTTTTCCGGCATCATGAGCGCCTGCTTCTCGTTCGCCCTCACGGCCGGCAACCCGATCGGCGAGGCCTCGACGGCCGCGGGGACCAGCGTCCTCTGGACCGGCCTGCCGAAACTCGTCGTCGTGTTGCTGGGCGGCTTCACCACCAACTTCCTCTGGTGCTCCTTCCTCAATTTCAAGAACAGCACCGGCTACCAATATTTCAGCAGCACCCTGCGTGATAACCTTCCGCAGCGCGGCCAGGAGACTATCATCGAGACCGCCGTGGACGCTCCCAGCGAAGAGGTTGTGGAGCACTCGGCCCGGGCCGCCGTCAGCAGCGATCCGCGCGTGCCGATGCTCGCCAACTACCTCTTCAGCGCCCTGGCGGGCACGACCTGGTACTTCCAGTTCTTCTTCTACACGATGGGCGAAACGCAGATGGGCAAGTTCGGCTTCTCGAGCTGGACCCTCCACATGGCCAGCATCATCATCTTCAGCACCATGTGGGGTTGGATCTTCCATGAGTGGAAGGGGTCGAGCAAGAAGGCGCATAGCCTCATCGCCGGCGGCATCGTGATGCTGATCATTTCGACCATCGTCATCGGCGTCGGCACCTGGCTGAAGACCAAAGTGGGCGGATAATTCCATCAACTCCTGGTACCACCAATCCGACCTATGCCCAACCGCGTTTATCTCGCCATTGATCTCGGCGCTGAAAGCGGCCGCGTTGTCGCCGGCCTCTGGAACGGCAAGACGATCCGCCTGGAGGAAATCCACCGCTTCCCCAATGGCCCGGTGTGGCTCGGGGATTCGATCCGCTGGGATACCCTGCGGCTCTGGTCGGAGATCCAGAACGGCCTCGCGCTGGCCGCTAAGAAGTATGGCAAAACCATCGTCTCCGTCGGCGCCGACACCTGGGGCGTGGATTACGTGCTGCTCGACCGGCGGGATGAAATTCTCGGGCAACCCTGTGCCTACCGCGATGCCCGCACCAACGGGATGATGGCCAAGGCCTTTAAGAAGGTGCCGCGCGCCGAGATCTTCGCCCAGACCGGCCTGCAGTTCATGCAGTTCAACACCCTGTTCCAATTATTGGCGGCCAAGCAGCGCACGCCGGAACTGCTGGAAGCAGCCAAGTGCCTGCTGTTCACGCCGGACTTCATCCATTGGGCCCTGTGCGGCTCGCGCGTCGCTGAGTTCACCATCGCCTCCACTTCGCAGTGCCTCAACCCGCTCACCCGCAACTGGGCGACCGGCCTGCTGAAGCAATTTGACCTGCCGACGCGCATCTTCCCGAAGATCGTGCCTCCCGGCACCCGGTTGGGCCTGCTGCGCCCCGGCGTTGCCGACCGGACCGGCCTGAGCAACGTCAGCGTGGTGGCTCCGCCTGCCCACGATACCGCGTCGGCGGTTGCCGGCGTGCCCACCGCCAACACTGGCAAGCCCAACTGGGCCTACATCAGCTCCGGCACCTGGTCGCTGATGGGTGTCGAGGTCCAGAAAGCCGCGCTGTCCGCACGCGCGCAGGAGCTGAACATGACCAACGAAGGCGGGCTGGACGGCACCTATCGCCTGCTGAAGAACATCATGGGCCTCTGGCTTGTGCAGCAGTGCAAGCGCGCCTTCGATGCGCGCGGCCGGAAATACGACTACGGCCAGCTCGCCCAGATGGCGGCTAAAGCCCCCGCACTCCGGTCCCTCGTCAACCCCGACGACGCGCGCTTCCTGAACCCGTCCGACATGCCCAAGGCCATCCAGGACTTCTGCCGCGAGACCCAACAGCCCGTGCCGAAGACCGAAGGGGAGCTGGTGCGCTGCGCCTACGAAAGCCTCGCGCTCAAATACCGCGAGGTGCTGGGCTGGCTCGAAGAGCTGACCGGCAACCGTATCGAGGTCATTCACATCGTGGGTGGCGGCTCGCGGAACGGCACCCTGAACCAGTTTACCGCTGACGCCTGCCAGCGCCCCGTGGTGACCGGCCCCGTCGAAGCGACCGGCCTGGGGAACCTGCTGGTCCAGGTGCGTTCGAGCGGCGAACTCTCGTCGCTTGCCGAGATGCGCGAAGTCATCCGCAAATCCAGCGACGTGGCCACCTGCCAGCCCGGCAAGTCCGCCGCCTGGGACGATGCTGCAGCCCGTTTCGCAAAGCTGCGCGTGCAGGCGTTTTAGCGCGCCGGCCCGATGCGCTCATTAAGAGACGGGGCAGGATACGCGTTGGCATGCGCCGGCTTGCAATTATCCTGCGGTCTGGAGGTTGAGGCTACGAACGCATGAAACGAAACTGGTTTGCTGTTTTGCCAGCCCTGGCGCTGGCGTGTCTGCCCAGCTCCTGCGCGCATTTCGATGGCGCGGCTCCCCGGCCGAACGCGGAGAAGTCCAGCCCCGCCGGGCGGGCGATCCAGAGCGTTCAGCAGAAATACGCCCCGAACAGCCACTTGGCTATCTTCAACGTCGGCCTCCAGCGCCAGGGGCACGAACTGGTGCTTACCGGCGACGTGGATCGGGCCGAAGCCCGGATTGAGGTCGTCCAGGCCGTGGAACGGACGGGTGTCCGGGTGACGGACCGGATCAAGGTGCTGCCTGCCGCGCGGCTAGGCAACGAGGTGTGGGGCCTTTCCTGCTTGAGCGTTGCCAATGCCCGCGAGCTGCCTGAGCACAAGGCTGAGATGGGCACGCAGGTGCTGATGGGGGATGTGGTGCGGGTATGGAAACAGTCAACCAATGTGGCCTTTCCGTGGTTCCTGGTCCAGTCGCCGGACGGCTATGTGGCGTGGATGGAAGGGGGCGCGATTGTCCGCTGCACGCGCGAGCGGGTTGACGCCTGGAACCGCGGCCCACTGCTGCTCGTGACCGCCTCCGAGGATCGCATCCTGGAACAGCCCCGCGCCGACTCCCAGCCGGTGTCCGACGTCGTCATTTGCGACCGGGTGAAGCAGGTTGGCGAGGATGGCGATTGGTATCGGGTGGAACTGCCGGACGGGAGGTCTGGTTATCTGCCCAGGTGCGCCGCCACGAACTTCGCGACCTGGAAGCAATCCCGGCGGGCGACTCCGGAGAGCATCGAAGGCGCGGCGCGAAGCTTCCTGGGCCGGCCTTATCTCTGGGGCGGCAACTCAACCAAAGGCCTGGACTGCTCCGGGTTTACGCAGCAGGTGTTTTTCCTCAACGGCATTGACCTGTTGCGCAATGCGAGCGCGCAGGCGTGCCAAGGGGTCGCTGTGCCGCTGGATGCGGACTTGAGCGGCGTCAGGAAGGGCGACCTGCTCTTCTTCGGGCGCCGCGCTCGGCCCGGCGAGCCGGAGCGGGTGACGCATGCGGGTATTTACCTGGGGGACAAGCTCTTCATTCACTCATCCCAAAGGGTGCGCATCAGCAGCCTGGACCCGCAGTCGCCGATCCGGGACGAGTTCCGGATCCGCTCGCTGCTCCGGGCGCGCCGGATTCTGAGCCCATAGAGAGAGCAGGAGTTCGGGCTTAATCCTCTGCCGGTGGCTCGGCCGTCGGGGCGTGTGCCTTCGATGGGTAGTCCGGAAACCAGGTGAACCCGTCAATCGCCTCCTGCAATGCCGCGTCGTCGAGGCTGCGCCCGTAACCCTCATCCCTGGCGGTCTGGGCCACCTTGAACGCGATCAGCTTGCTCACGGCCCGCAGTTCGCGCAGGCGGGGATACAGGCAATTGTCGGTCGCATCATTCGATCGTGTAAAGTTCGCCAGCGTGCGCGCGGCGGCCAGGAACATCGAGTCGGTGACGCGGCTGGCCTCGCTGATCAGCACGCCCAGGCCAACGCCCGGAAACACAAACGCATTGTTGCACTGGCCGATGACATGCTTGTGGCCCTTGTAAACAACCGGGTCGAACGGTGAGCCGGTGGCCACGAGGGCGCGCCCGTCCGAATGCTCCAAGGCCTCCGACGGCGTGCACTCGGCCTTGCTGGTCGGGTTGCTCAGGGGGAAGATGATGGGCCGTTCGCAGTGGTCGGCCATGGCCCGGATGGCCGCGGGCGTGAAGTCGCCCGGCTGGCCGGTCGTCCCGATCAGGACCGTGGGCCGCACGCTCAGGATCACCTTCTCCAATGCGGTTGGCAGGGGCTCGGATAAGCCGACCAGTGCGAGCTCCTCCTTATGCAAGGCTACCTCACGCTTGTGTACCTCCAAATCCGGGCGGCCTTCCCAGACGACGCCGGCTGAGTCAATGAACACCTGGCGCTGACGCACCTCAGACTCCGTCAGCCCTTCGGCCAGCAGCGCCGTGCGCAGCAGTCGGCCGATGCCCACGCCCGCGGCGCCGGAGCCGACCAACATGAACCGTTGTTCCTTCAAGGGCTTCCCGGTCAGGCGCAGGCCGGACAGGATGCCCGCCAGCGTGACGGCCGAGGTTCCCTGGATGTCGTCATTGAAGCTGGGCAGCCGCCCGGCGTAGCGGCCGAGCAAGCGGAAGGCGTTGGCCTTCTTGAAATCCTCCCACTGCAGCAGCGCCCGCGGGAAAACCGTCTTCACCGCCTGCACAAACTCCTCCACGAACGCGTCGTATTCCGGGCCGCGCAGACGCCGCCCGCGATGGCCGAGATAGAACGGGTCCTCGAGCAGCGCGCTGTTGTCCGTGCCCACGTCCAGGCTGATCGGCAACGTGAGCGACGGATGAATGCCCGCGCCTGCTGAATACAGCACCAGCTTCCCGATCGGAATCGCCATGCCCCCGGCACCCTGATCCCCGAGACCGAGGATGCGCTCGTTGTCCGTGACCACGATCAGCCGCACATCGCGCTGGCGGAAGTTGCGCAGCCGCTCCACGATCTGCCCGCGGTCGCCCGGACAGAGGAACAGCCCGCGCGGCCGGCGGTAAATATGGCTGTATTGCTGGCAGGCCAGCCCGACGGTCGGGGTGTAGATAATGGGGGTGAGCCGGTCAATATGTTCCACCAGCAGCCGGTAGAACAGCACCTCGTTGCGGTCCAGCAGCGCGATCAGGCCGATATACTGCTCCAGGGGGTCGTGCTTGGAGAAGATATGCTCCAGCTCCATGGCCACCTGCTGCTGGATGGTGAGGACGGCGGGCGGCAGGAGCCCCTCCACTCCCAACTGCCGGCGTTCCGCCTGCGTGAAAGCCGCATCCTGGTTTTGCGAAGGGTCGCGGAGTATCTGTTCGCCGCGCGACCAGCGGGCGCCCAATGTCGTTGTGGATTTCATGGTAATAGTAATTTCTGCCTGTCCCCTGATTGTTATACTTACTTATAATACCGCTCCACGCCTATTGCAAATCTTTACGCATCTTTTGCCATCCCCAAATTGGCTGCCCACGCTTGCACTGCTTGCCCCGGGCATCTATTGTCCGATACCACTGATTCGATTATGACTGACCGCCGACTTCGCATCTGCTCACTTCTCAGCCTCCTCCTCGGCGCGGGATTGCTCGCGGCTCCCGCCCAGCCAACCGTCATCCTTTCGCCGCCCGGGGCGTCACGCCTGGAGCGCCTGGGGGCGCATGAGGTCCGGCGCTACATCTACCTGCGCACCGGACGCCTGCTGCCCCTGGTGTCGGAGCCGGCTGCTGCGGAGAAGGCGGACGTGATCCTCGTGGCCCGCAAGGACCGCAGCCTGGTCCAGGAGGCTGTTGCCGGTGAGATCGCCCTGACCTCCTCGCTGGATGCGTTGGCGCCGCAGAGCTTCTGGCTCAAGACCATTCCCCGAAAGCCGACCCCGGGTGCCGTCCGAAAAGCCCCTCGCGCGGCGCGCCAGATTCTCCTGCTCACCGGCGGCGACGACTCCGGCACCCTCTACGCCGCCTACCGCTTCGCCGAATCGCTGGGCGTTCGTTTCCATCTGCACGGCGATGTTATTCCCGACCAACCGGCGGATTGGGCCTTGCCGGTCCTGGATGAACACTCTGCGCCGCTCTTCGCCTTGCGGGGCATCCAGCCCTTCCACGACTTCCCTGAAGGGCCCGACTGGTGGAACCGGGACGATTACCTGGCTATCATCGGCCAGTTGCCGAAGCTGCGCATGAACTTCTTGGGCCTGCACACGTATCCTGAGAACCGCCCGAACGCCGAACCCACTGTCTGGATCGGCCTGCCGCAGGATATCGGGCCCGGTGACCGGGTCCGATTCAGCTACCCGTCCAGCTACATGAATACCCTGCGCGGCAACTGGGGTTATGCTTCCCGGCGCACGAGCGAATACCTTTTCGGCAGCGACCAGCTTTTCGAGCGCGAAGACTTCGGGCCGGAAGTCATGTTCGGCGCGATGCCCGCGCCAACCGATCCCAATATCTGCAACGAAGTCTTTGATCGCAGCGCGGCCATGCTGCGGGATGCCTTTGTCTTTGCCCGCCAGCTTGGTGTAAAGACCTGCGTGGGCACTGAGACTCCGCTCATCGTGCCCGGGGCAGTTCAGGAGCGGCTCAAGGCTCTGGGCAGGAATCCCGCCGACCTCGCTGTCACCCGGGAACTTTATGAGGGAATCTTCCGGCGGGCCGCCCAAGCCTACCCCCTCGATTATTACTGGCTTTGGACGCCGGAAGGCTGGACGTGGTCCGGGGTGAAGGAAGAGGAGATTCACGCGACTACGAATGACCTGTTTGCCGCCATCGCCGCCCACCAAAAGGTGCAGCCGCCGTTTGCCCTCGCCACCTGCGGCTGGGTGCTCGGGCCGCCGCAGGACCGGGCCCTGTTCGACAAGGCGCTGCCCAAGGACATCGCCGTGAGCTGCATCAACCGCGAGGTCGGGAACACTCCCGTGGAGGCCGGCTTTGCGGAGGTGAAAGGCCGATCGAAGTGGGCCATTCCCTGGCTGGAGGATGATCCCACGCTGACTTCGCCCCAGCTTTGGGCCGGCCGGATGCGGCGCGATGCCTACGATGCGCTGCGTTACGGATGCGATGGCCTGATGGGCATCCATTGGCGCACGCGAGTGCTCAGCCCGAACGTCGCCGCCCTCGCCCAGGCCGCCTGGGATCAGGGCGCGTGGGCGCAATCCTGCCGTCCTGCCGCGCCGTCGGTCGAGCCCTCGCATGTTGCCGGGCCGGTCGGCGGCCAGTTCGCCGGCTTCCCGAACAACACCATCGCCGGCACCTCCGAGGCCCCGCTGTATCAAACCGTGCGCTACAACCTCTCGGCTTATCATCTCCCGGCCACCAACGGCCCCTGCGCGGTGACGCTCAAGTTCTGCGAGCCCCACTACAACGCCGCCGGTGCGCGCGTGTTCGACGTGAAGCTGCAGGGGGACACCGTCATCAAGGGCCTGGACATCTTCGCCCGTGTCGGCAAGGACCGCGCGCTTGATTTCACGTTCACCAATATCGTCGTCACCAACGGCTGGCTCGATATTGACTTCGTCCCGCAGGTTGAGTTCCCGAGCATCGCGGCCATCGCCGTCGTGGGAAGCGGCTTCGCCACCCGGATCAACTGCGCCGGCCCGGCCTACGGCGATTATGCCGGTGACTGGCCTCTGGCGGCGCCACCCCGACAGGTTTACGCGTCCACGCGCGATTTCTACGAAGACTGGGCCGCGCACGAGTTCGGGCCGGAGGCGGGCCCGGCCGCCGCGAAGATCTTTCAGGCCGTGGATTGTGCCCTGCCCAAACCCTCCACGTGGGTCAGGGGGCCGGGCGGAATCCTGCCGGACGGTCGCGCCTGGGAGTCGGTCAGGAAGGACTACGCATTTGTGGATCAGTTCGCCGCGCTGGGCGCAACAGTGAAGGGTGCCGGCTGCCGGGAGCGGTTTGATTACTGGCGCAACACATTCCTCTGCTTGCGGTCTGTCGGCGAATTGAACTGCGCCTGGGCGGAGTACAACCGGGCGATGGACCAGGTGAAGCGCGAGAAGACGCCTGCTCCGCGCGCTCTATGACTGCCTGCTTGCGACCGTCTCGACCACCGGCGAGCTGGGCACCGTCATGAATTGGAACCAGCATAACGTTCCCGACATCCTCACCGCCCCCGGCAGGGAGTTGGCGAGGATTCTGGGCGCGGAGCCGGTTGGGCCCTATCGCGGCCCGACACGCATTATCGTTCCGTCCCTCCGCACCAGCCTTGCCGCGGGCGAATCCCTGAAGCTCAAGGTCATCATTCTCTCCGAGGAGGCCCCGCGCAGCGCCACCTTGCACTGGCGCAAGCTGGGCGCTCGCCGGTTTGCGGCGATCCCTCTCGCGCACGCCGTGCGCGGAGTTTACACCGTCAATCTCCCCGCCCCGGGAAGCGACGACTTCGAGTATTACATCCAGGTCGAACCCGGCAACAGTGAGCCGGTCTGCTTTCCGGCGACTGCCCCGAAGCTGAACCAGACCGTGATCGTCTGCCGTTAGGGAAATCCTGCTTGGCGTTCAGCCTTCAGTCTGCGGGGCGCTGAAAGCACGCTAAAGCCTGAACTCCAGGCGTGCCCTGCTGCCGCAGAGTTATTCTTCAGCAACGCGGGGGTTGCGCCGTAACCGTGTCGCGCCGTAACCGTTGACAGGCCGGGGGGTATTAGGTAGCTTGGCATGAGTTGGATCGAATATGAGTTCCATCCTCAACCAACATGTGCTGGTGCTTAACCGTCTGTGGCAGGCGGTTAATATCTGCACCGCCCGCCGGGCGCTGACGCTGTTGTTTCAGGGCCATGCTCAGGCTGTGTTCAGCCACAGCGACGGATCCTTCCAGACCTACAACTTCCACGAGTGGCATGACTTCTCCCGGCAGGAACCCCATTCGGAGTCCGTCCGGACGGTCTCGTTCCGCATCCGGGTGCCCCGCGTGATCCTGCTGATCATTTACGATCATTTGCCCAAGAATGAAGTGAAGTTTACGCGGCACAACATCTTCGAGCGGGACAAGAACACGTGTCAGTATTGCGGCGGTGTGTTTGACCGGAAGGATTTGAACCTGGATCATGTGGTGCCGAAAGATCGCGGCGGGCCCACCACCTGGGAGAACATTGTGTGCTC
>JAPLUA010000377.1 GCA_026397855.1 Verrucomicrobiota bacterium
AGCCTGAAGCGCAGATTCATGATAAGCAACCTAGGCGGGCAGTTCCTCCGCATTCTCCGGGGATGCGTGGATGCTACCGCCGGAACACCGGCACGGGCTCCACGAAGCTCATCCCGCCCCAGCCGCCCCAGGTGCCCCACGCCGCCTGCGAATTCAATTCCGCAGCGTTGATTTCCTCGGCGGCGAGTTGGGCCTGCATGCGGAGTTTCTGATACTCGTTGTATTGCTCCTGCTGGCCCACGTAGAGCACCTGCTGCTTCTGATCCGGGAAGACGAAGTAGGTCTTTCCATCCCGCTGGACCATGGTCACTTTATGAGGCGGCAGTGTCTTGAGGTGCGACTGCTTCTCCGGCGTGGATGCGGGCACGATTTTGAAACCCGCGGCCGATAACAGGTTCTCGGTCGGCTGCGTCGTGGAGCAGCCGGTCAGGATCGCTGCCAGGGCCAGCGCGCCGAGCACCGGGGCGATGATGCTGTTGAATGCGGACAGATGGAGCTTTCTCATGGGTTGCTTCCTTTCAGGGTGTTTGGAGGTTTTCTGTCCCGGGTCAATCGTTCTTCTTGATCAGCGCCTTCTTGAGCTTGGTGTATTGTTCCTTGCTGATAATGCCGTCCTTGTAGGACTTGTCCAGGTCCTGGAGCTGCTGGCCCACACTGGCTGTTGGCGCCGAGCTGACTTTGGAGCTTGAGACACAGCCCGAGGCCATCAGGCCTGCGAGCACGATGGCGCCGTAGAGCGCAGTTTTGATCAGGTTTGTTGCTTTCATTGTTGTCGCTTTCATCAGTTGGTTTTCTCTGTTCATTTAAGGTTCATCGTCAGGGCGTGGAACCCGGTCCGCTTTGTTCCTGACGGTTGATATCGTCGTCGGCCGGCTTGGGAATGGGCGTCCTCCGCTGTCCCGGGGCGGGAGCTTTTGTGTCGGCGACCGCGGCCATTGTCGGCTGGTTCTGCGCCTGCGCGGTCACGCGGAGGTTGCCCATGGCAATCGCGGTTCCAACGACGAAGGTGTAGTATAGCCGGGTTTTCATCCGAGATCTCTGACGCCAATGCGCCTGCGCAGTCAATCGCCCAGCGGCCACCCGTCCCATAGGAGATCCCAGCCCGAGTCAACACCGCTCGAGATGGCGTTATCCTCGCTCAGCACCGGTGCGGCGTTGTAATTGCGGATGAGCTTTGCATCCTCCGCCAGGTGCTGGTCCTGGAGGGCGATCTGATAGGCGTGATACTGGGCCTTGTTGCCGACGTAAACGATCTTTCTCGCCGGGTCCGGATAGACGTAGAAGACCTTGCCTTGCCGCTTGACCGGGGTGATTCTGTCGGCCGGGAGCGTGTTGACCTGCTGCTGGTGGGCGGCATTGACGGCGCTGACAGCCTGGAAGCCGCTCTGCGCGAGCATCTTTTCCGTTCGTTTCACCGGCGACGTTGCGCAGCCTGCCGCCATTCCAATCAGCGCCGCAGCGCTGAAAACCATCCATAAGCGTTTCATTGTATTAGTTTGCTGTCTCATATCGTCTATCGGATTGTAACCCGCCCGGAGGCCGGTTGCAGCAGAATATTGCCCGCATCCACCACCGGCTCGCCGCCCGGTGAAATGATCGCATTGGCCAGCGTGTAGTTGGTCGTGAGGCGTTGGTAGTGGGCGTGCGTGAAAGCCAAGGTCACTGAATACCAGTCGGACCGGCGCAAGAGCATCAGGTCCCGCTCGCTGTCCATGTTGAACCCGCCATTGGGGTCGGTTCTCAAGGCCTGCATCCGTTCCAGCGGCTGGGCGCCTTTGGCCGGCGCAGTCGTGCCCGGATTCTGGCCCGATTCCAGCCGCCGGATGCTGACGTTGCGGATCGGCTGGCCCGTCGCAGCATCCAGCACCCGCCCCTTTACGCGGGGGGAGATATACTGCGAGCTCAGCACCGGTGACGACTGGCAACCGGCCAGGAGAAGCGCCGAGCTCGCCAGGACGTGCAGGTGCCGAAGGCAGGTGCGATTCATACGCCGCACGCGCAGAGCAGGTTTAACCGCCGGCGAGAGGGGGCTGTTCATGTCTTGCCTGCACTTGCTAGACCTTAGTCGCGCTCAACGCCGCCTGGAGCTTGGCTTCGTCCTCGTGCGACAGGGATGTCTTGAGGACCTTGCCGCCGGAGCCCTTGATCTCCTCCAGCACTTTGTCAGGCGTGGCCTGGCGCACCAGGACGAAAAGTGCCGAGCTGCCCGGAGTCATGGTGGCCGCCAGCTCCTTCATGAAGTTGTCGTCAATCCCGACATCGCTGAGCGCGCCGGAAACCGCCCCCGCCGCCGCCCCGACCGCAAGGCCCAGCAGCGGATTCAAGAAGATCAGGCCGATCAGCGAACCCCAGAAACCGCCGCTCACCGCGCCCGCTGCGGTCAGGTTGACGGCCTGGTGAAGCTTCACCTTGCCGTTGGCGTCCTTCACGGCCACCACGGCATCTTCGAGATCAATCAGATGCTCCTGTTGCAACCGGATCAGCTTGAGCCGGGTTTCCGCCGCTTTGAATAGATCCGTGTAACCGACGACGACTAATGTGCTCATTGATTCTTCCTTTTGTTTCTGTTGGTTTGTCTGCGTTGCTGTCCCAAGCTCCTTAACGTTGCTGGGCATCCTCGATCATCTTGCGAACCTGCTCCGACCATCGGTCCATCAGTTCCACCGCGCTGGGCCAATTCCACCAGGCTGGTATGAAGTTGCCGGGGTCACCGGGGTTATCGTAGCCCATGCGGAAACCCACCTCCGGCGGGCCTATCCGGACTCCCCTGAGCGCCGCCAACTGCTGATGCGATTCCGAGTCCATGATTTCGGCCTCCACGCCGAGGGCCAGCGCGTTGCCGACCCGGTAAGCCTGGGTGATTGCCACCCGGATTTCAGCCGTGTTGGGGCCGGGCGAGCTGACGACCTGGTAGTGGCCGGAGAGCGCATTGACCACCTTCTGGCGGAAAGTCGCGGCGATTTTCTCCCGCTGGTCCGCGCTAAAGGCGGTTCCCCAGTATTCCTTCACCATCACCTTGGCCGGGGAGACCACGAACTTCTTGCAGGACGCCAGGCGGCTATTGTCCGAGTAGCGCCAGGTTGAGCCGTCCGCCTTCTGCATCCGGCTGTAGTCGCTGAGGAAGCCTGAAGGTTTCGGCGCCGCCGTCTTGCACCCGCCGCACAGGGCCACAGTGGTCGCTGCCGTTGCACACAGGATGAGATTTCTGACCTTAAACATATTGTCCTTTCTTGTTGATGGGTGTCTATGCTGTCCGTTCAACTGCTTTCGCTGGCCGCTCCGGGCTGCCCCGGCTACCTGCGCCCGAATCCTCCGCCGCCATGGGATCCGCCCCAACCGCCGCCGCCGGCGCCGCGGAAGCTCTCGAAACGGCTTGATCCGAGCGACTGGCCCCAGCTCTCCCGGTCGAGGCTGGAGGCCCGGTCACTGTGGTTGTTCCAGCTCGAGCTGTTCCAACCCCGGTCCGACCAGGAAGAGGTGCTCGGTTTGGCGGAGTTTTGCCAGCCGTTGCTGCTCCACTTGTCCCAGTTGTCGTTCGATGTGTTGTAGTGATGAATATTGCCGTCGTGGTCGGTGTAAACGTTGCCGTCGTTCCAGGCCACCGCATTGCCCGTCTTGGTGTTGCCTGCCACCCCGCGGTCCGTGGTTGAAGAAGTGCCGGTGTAGGCATTCCCGGTCGTCACCTTCTGCCCCGCCGCGTAGGTGCCGGTGCTGGGGTTATACCCGGCCCCTTGCCGGCCGGCGGCGTAATTGCCGGTATAGGCATTGCCCTGCACTCCCTGCGATCCCTGTCCGTGGGCGCCGCTATAGGCGTTGTAGTAGGAACCGTGGCTGCCGGCGGCATAGCCGCCCGTGTAGGGATTTGCGGCGGCGCCGCGCGAAACAGATCCTGCGGTGCCGGTGTAGGGATTGAAGGTGTTCGCGTGCTGGCCGGCCCAGGAAGTGCCCGTATAGGCGTTGTAACCGTAGCTGCCGGTGGCATGCACCGCTGTGCCCCAGTGCGTGTAGTAATTGACCGAGTTGCAGTTCACATGCGCATAACCGTAGCCGCCGGGATAGGCCCAGCCGTAGCAGCCCCAATGCGGCTCCGCCCAGCAGCCCCAGGCCGCTCCGGCGCAATACCCGAAGGCAAATCCCGTCCCCGCCCCCACCGCCATGCCCCAGCCGTAGCCATAGGTCGGCGGATAGCACACGTAGGTGGCTCCATAAATCATGGGCGGATAGTAATAGCCGGTGCCATACACCACCACGCCATCCGGCGCCACGACGGTCCCCATGTAGCCCGGCGTGTAGCCGACATAGACGCAGCTCGGCGTCGAGCCATACACATAGGTGTAGGTCACATAATGAATCGGGCAGGTCACCGGAATTGTGTAGATCACCGGCGGCACCGACAGCGCCACGGCCCAGGGCCCGCTCGGGCTGGGGGAAGCGAACCATACCCCGCCTTCGCAGGCGTAGTAGGAGGTCGGGCTTACCTGGATCACCGGGGTCGCCGTGTTTGCCGCATATTGGAGCGGCGTGTCCTGGATCGGGGTGAAGGCCGGCGCCCCCTCGTAATTGACCGTCAGCTTGGCCTTCTCGCGTTCGATGGTTGCCGTCTGGGGAATGGAATTGGCGATCACGGCCTCCCGCGCCATGGGCGTCCCCGCCACTGAAGCCAGCACGTTGGCCTTCGGGCTGTCCAGCGGGATGCGCAGGAAGTCGGCGGGGAGCTGGCCCGACGGCACGAAGGCCCAGGGGCCGTACAAGGAGGCCGACTTGAACCAGCGCCCGGACATGAGCACATAGTAGCTGCCGCTCTTGATGTAATAGAGGATGGCGTTGTCGGTGTTGGAAACGTAGAGCAGGTCCGTGCCGGGGATGGAGAGCATGTTTGCCACGCCGACCGTCTGGAGCAATTCAGCCGGGCTCGTGGAGACATAGACGTGGAGCGGCGCGGCCAATGCCGTTTTGGGATACATCGGGTCCACGTTGCCGGTGGCCAGGGCGGCGTCGAGCGCGGTGTTGATATCGGAGGGCAGGCTGGGGTCGGCCATCCAGGGACCTTCGATGGACGGGGCGCTATACCAGTTGCTGGCTGCGAAGAGATAGTAGCTTTGGGCCAGGGCGTTGGTGTTCAGGAGGAGGACAGCGCGGGAGTTGATCACGCGCTCGTAGGTGTTGGTGAGCGGCCGGAACACCGGGGCCCCGTCCACCAGGATGAGCAGCGAGGGGCGGGTGGTGTAAAGGACGCGCGGCGGTTCGTTCTTCACCTGCTGAATCTTCGCCTTCGCGATGTTGCCCGACACGGCGAATACCGCTTCCAGGTGGTCCAGCTGGATGGTCTTTGCCGCCTTGGGCAGCTCGGCTTGGAGCATGGTCGAATACGCCTTCTGCATGGTGCTCTGCGCGGGGAAATCCACCTTCGTGATCTGGAAGTCTTCCAGGGTGACCAGCCGGTTAACCTTGTCAATCTCGGTCCGCGCGGTGAAGAAGACGACCCCGTAGGTCTGGTTGCTGGAGCCCGAGGGACGCACCGCCGTGGCAAAGCGCCCCTGGATCTGGTTGCCGGGCCACTGGTCAATCTGCGGCTGGTAAAGGGCAAACTCGTAGCCGCTCGTGTCGAAGAAGCGGGGCCACTGCAAGGCCAGCGGGTCAAGCGTCTGGCCGGGTTGGAGCACCTGCCCCTGCACTTGCGGGCCGGGGGCCGGGGCGGTGGACGTCGCGGATGCGGTATAGACCGGCGGCGCGGCCTGCGCCGGCTGGTTTTGCGATTTGTGCGCGCAACCAGCCAAGAGCCCCATTCCTGAGACGAACAGCAGGCTCAATCGTGCGATTCTATTCATGGCGAGATTCAAACGGATCCTAAGGTGTTACAGTCTTAAGGTTTCAGCGCCCCGGCCTGCCCTCAGGGAGAGGTCAGACACTCAGGGGCCGCCGGCTCACTTCTGCCCGGCTTTCTCCAGCTTATCCATCGCCTTGCGCAGTTGATTGGCCCATTCCTCCATGATCCAGACCGCGCTGTGCTGGTTCCACCAGCCCCCGCCAAGGACGTTATTTGACAGATCGGAGGTGCCGATCTCCAACTGCGGCGCCCCCGCCTGGTATTTCATGACCGCCGCCAATTGCTGGCCCGAGTAGGCATCAACGATCTCACCCTCCAGGCCCAGCGCAAGCGATGACCCGACCGGGTAGGCGACGGTGATCGCCGCGCGGATTTCGGCGGTCTTGCCCGAAGGTTTGTCCACCAGCTCGCAATGCCCCGCCAGCGCCTTGGCGATGATCGTGCGGAAGCGACTGGCGGCCTGCTCCTGCTCGGAGGCGCTCAGCGGCGTGCTGTTGTACGACTTCACCAGCACCTTTACCGATGCGATCATGTATTTGTCGTAGGTGGCGAGGCAGGGCTTATCTACGTAACGCCAGGTGGAATCGTTTACCTTCGCCAGGCGGCTGTAGTTCCCCAGAAATCCCGAGGGCTTGGGCATCGCGCAGCCGCTTCCGAGGGCCGCTGCCAGCGCCAGGGTTGCACAGGGGGTTATCATCCTGCCGAGTAGAATCTTCATGTTGTGTAATATCCTCGGTTTACCCCTGCTGGTCAAGGCGAACGCTCCGGGTGGCAGCAACTCTCATCAAACGGTCCTGTCGGCGGGCCACCACCGTCTGCACGGTGGCGGCTTGCCGGTGTCTTACTGCGGTCTTACTACGGTCTTACCAATGGGGGGGCTGGGAATGGGGGGAAACCACTATTTCCGGGGTGCTTTGGGTGTTTTCGACCGCCGGCCGGGAAACGCGTTACTTGAGTAGGAAATGGCTCAGCCGCATGGCTATTCTCATAGCGGGCGTCTTACTTCTTAACAAACAGGGCCAGGGAGGCGGTGTATCCGTGCAGGAAGCTTTTCTGGCCCACGGGGCCGATCTCGCCATTGCAGAAGAATCCGGTCAGGCCCATCGGGCCGAGCCGTTGCTGGACCATCCCGGCGTCGTGATTCGGCCGGCCGAACAGGCTTTGACCGCGCCCGGTGCAACTGCAGAGGCAGCCGCCGTAAACGGTGGTGCCGGCCAGCTCGTCATGGGCGCGGGTGAGCAGCGCGGTCATGTCCTCGGTGGCGGCGGTCGCCGAGCGCCGCTGGAATTGGACGGTCTGGCCCGGGCGTGGCAACGCCCCCACGGCGATGCTGCCGGAGCGCGGGTCGGCGCCGAGCAGGTTGCGGATCAGGAAGTCGCCGCGGTGGAAGTCTTCCAGGTACTCGTTGACGACCATCCCGATGAACAGGTTGCCCCGGGCCTGCTTCTGGTCTTCGGGTGAGAGTGCGTTAAAGGTCTCCTCGAGCACCTTGTAGGCGGGGCGGTTGCCGATCTGGTGGATGATGTTCCGCTCGACGCGAGTGAGGGTCCAGGTCTCGCCAATGGGGGTGCAGCCCTGGGAGGTTACGCCAGCCAGCCTGACGCTGCCGCCGCAGGAGATGGCGACACCGCCGTCCTCGAATACATCGCCGTTCAGATACACCTGGGTGGTCTGCTCGCGGGAATCGCCGGTAGCCAGGCCGCCGAGGACGGGCAGGGGAGCGTAGGCCTCGTTCCATGTTCTCAGCCAGCTTTCACTGTCGAGGTGGAATGGATCTATGAAGGCCAGCCATCCATTGGTCTGCCCGGGCTCGATGCCCGTTTCCATGTGCCAGTATCCCGGGCCGTTGGCTTCCTCGACCTGCTCCTGGGTGAAGTGGAGCGCTTTGAGCTCCGCTCCGGGCAGGGCGTAGAGGCCGAGTGTGATGCCGGCGTTCTGCTCGACCTCATGGTCGCCCACGATGAGGTTCGGGCTGGAGCACCCGGCCAGCAGGGGGATTCGGGCATGGACGCGGAGGATTTCCAGGATCTGCCTGGCGTGGGGAAAGAACCTGGGGGACATGAACACCAGCCCCAGCGACACCTGGGGGGCGCTGAGCTGGTGGCGAAGAGATTCGGCCCACTTCTGGAGGCCTGCCTCGTCGAAGTCGCCCGGCCAATGCGCCGCGGTAGAGTATTTGCTGCCCACACTGGCAACTTAACGGGCCGGCGCGTAATTGCAAATCCCAACCCGGCGTCCGGTCAATCATTCCTCATTCCAGCAGGGCGGCCAATGATGAAATGCGGCTTTCCATTTCCTTCACGATCGGCAGCGCGCGGGCGAGGGCGTTCTGCTCGGTCTGTCCCGGGAAGGTTTGCATGACGATCCGGGCCGAGGCCACCGTCTCCCCGTTCCGGTCGTGCAGCGGCATGGTCACCTCGACCGATTTCCTGTCCTTGCCGTAGTAGGTTACATCCCGCTTGATGACATCCTCCTGCGCATGCCCGCCGTCCTGGCCGATCTTCCTGGTGTCGTTTCCGGCCGCCAGGCGGACCTTGCCGGCCCCCGGTGCCAGCACGTAGATCTCCAGGCCGAGAAGCCGCGGGTATTTCTTGAGCGTATCGCGCACAATCGCCTGCGCCGCCGGCTCGTGCGGCTTGTAAACAATGCGCGTGTCGGCAAAGTAGCTCACGGAGTCAGACTTGGTCCAGAAGCCGATCTTCCCGCGCGCGAAGGAGTTGTCGGTCATCACGGGGATCAATTCCTTGCCGTCCAGCAGGCAGCGGATCTGGTTGCCCTTGCACTCGATGGTGATGTCGTGCCAGGTGCCGGCGGGGATGGGCACTTCGGGGCCGATCAGCGGGCCGCGCTGGCCGTTGACGATCTTGTAGAAGCGAAAGGTATTGCCCAGGGAACTGGCCCGGACGACGTAGTAATTGGTCTCATCCTGGATCCGGAACGCGATGCCAGCCATCTGTTCCATCACGCCTTTCACGGTCTTGACCCGCGTGGTGAGCGTGAAATCGGTGAAGGTCTCCTCCTCGAAGATCAGCATGGGAAAGTGCTCATCGGTCGGGTCCTGGGCGACCTGTGCGAGCACGGGGCGTTTGGCGGTGGCCGTTGCGCGCGGTGAGAGGGCCGGCATTTGCGAGGGAACGGCATCCAGGATGATCTTCCATTCTCCCGGCTTGCCTTTGCCGGTGACGGTGCTGCGCGCCCAGAGAAAATGATTTCGCATGTCGCCCGAGCCTACCAAATAGGCGCTGCGGGACAAGCGTTTGTGGGAGGGGCGCAACCCACAGTTTCCGAGGACGTGCAAGAATGCGAAAGGAGCGCGGACATTCTTGTCCGCCTCGGCTGCGTTGGCAAGCCCCGGGCGGACAAGAATGTCCGCGCTCCGATAACGTGAGTTGCGCCCTTGTGGGAGGAGCGATTATGTTTGATATTCTCGGTTGAACTGCTTGGATGAGAGCCGATTCAGTGAATACCGAACTTAACCCGGGCAACCCCGCCCACCATCTGCTCATCACAGGCGGCACAGGCTTTGTCGGCCGCCATATCCAGGAGGAGCTGCGCCGCCGGGGCATTTCCTGTTTTGCCTTTTCGCGGCAGGAATATGACCTGACCTCATGGGAACAGGCGCAGGCCGTATTTGAGCGCAACCGCCATGCGACGGCTGTGGTTCACCTGGCCAGCCTGCAGGCGGCGGGTGAGTTCCCGGCAAAGCACCCTGCCGAGCAGATCTTCGTGAACGGGCTCATGCACACCCATGCGCTGGAGTGCTGGCGGCGCTACCTGCCCGGCGCGCGGTTCCTGGCGATCGGTTCCTCCTGCGGCTATCCGGCCAGGGCCGCCCTTTTGAAGGAAGAGATCTTCCTGGACGGCGAGGCGCACCCGAGCGTCTATGCCTACGCCACCGTCAAGCGGCTGCTCTGCACCGGCGTCCGGGCCTACAACGACCAGTTCGGACTCAATGGCAGCTACCTCATCCCGGCGGCCATGCTGGGTGAGTATGACGATTTCCACCCCGAAACCTCCCACGTGCCCGGGGCGCTTATCGGCAAATTCGTCCGCGCCGTGCACGAGGGGCTGCCGGAGGTGGAAATCTGGGGCGATGGCTCGCAGGTCCGCGATGTAATGGATGTCAATGAGTTCGTCCGCGTCCTCCTGGAGCTGCTCGACCGCTGCGACCGGGATGTGGTGAACGTCGGTCCCGGGGCCGGCATTTCCATACGCGAACTGGCCACGCTGATCAGCGAGGCGGCAGGGTTCAAGGGGCGGCTGGTGTTCAACCCCCAACGTTACGTCGGCATCAAGGAGAAGTTCATGGATGCCTCGCGTTTAGGGGAGAGGTATGGCCTGAGCATCAGCCGGGAAATTGGCCCGGCCATTGCGCGGACGGTCGCCTGGTATGCTGCGAACTACGAAACGCTCAAGGATCGCCGCAAGTTTCCCGGCGATCTGCCGCCGGGCGCTTGCCAGTGCCACCCGGTAGTAGCGTAAGCCTCCGGCTTGCGCTGGTCCAGGCAAGCTTCCAGCTTGCCGAGCGGAAAGAGCACACCCCACATCCGGGGGCAAGATGGGAGGTTGGCGCGGCCAACCTGGAAGGTTGGCGGACAGAGCAAGCCGGAGGCTTGCTCTACTACGGAAGTTCCGCCGCCGGGGCAGAGAATCCTTGTTTGAGAGGGGGCTCATGCGGTATATCGAGTGCGACTCAATTATGAAGGCAAACCTGACACGAACCAGCCGGGCGCTGCGGCCCGGGGGCTTCACCCTGATCGAACTGCTGGTGGTCATCGCGATCATCGCCATCCTGGCCGCGCTGCTGCTGCCGGCCCTGAGCAAGGCGAAGGTGAAGGCGCAATCCATCGCCTGCATGAGCAATTACCGGCAATTGCAGTTCTGCTGGACCATGTACGTGCAGGACAACAACGACCTTCTGCCCCCGAACGAGAGCACCAGCGGCGGGGGGCGCGCCGGCTACTCGGCGGCGACCAACAGTTGGACCATGGGGAACGCGTGGGCGGACATGACCACGCTGAACATCGAGAACGGGATCCTGTTCCCGTATAACAAGTCGGCCAAGATCTACAAGTGCCCGGCTGACCGCTCCACCGTGAGGGACCTGGGGACCACGCCGCGCTCCCGGAGCGTATCGCTTAACATCTTCATGAATTACATGTCCGGCCAGGGCAACAGCGGCGCTTGCTGGCAGAAGTTTTCGCAGATCCGATCGCCGGCTCCCGCGAAGGCTTTCGTGTTCATTGACGAGCACGAGAACAGCATAGACAACGGCCTGTTCTTCGTGAGCAAGCGCACTTCGACCCTGCCCGCCGCGTGGACGTGGTATTGGGTGGATTTCCCGTCGCTGCGCCATGCCGGCGGGTGCGGGCTGAGCTTTGCGGACGGCCACGCCGAAATCTGGAAGTTCCGGGAGCCCAAGACCTTCCAGATGGGGGCCAAGGATGTCAGCGGAGTGGCGGACCATTGGCTGCAGAACCAATACACCACTTTGGGCGACCGCGATCTGGGCCGCATCTTCGACGCCACCCCGATTCTGCCCATCCAGTAGAAGGCGCCAGGCTAACCAATCCCGAAGAACTGCTTGATACGCACAGCCAGCACCGAGTGCGTCTCCGGCGCGGCTTCCTTTGCAACCGGCACGGCCATGGCTGTCCGGCGCCCCTCCATTCTCTTCTCCAGCACCGCGGCCAGTTTTCCGGCAAGGTCGGCATCCGCCTTCAGCAGCCCGGCAAAGTCCTGTTTCGACACGCACAGCACCTCGACGTCGGTTTCGGCCGTCACGGTTCCGGAGCGCGGTTCGCCGGTGAGGAGCGACATTTCTCCAAAGAACGCCCCTTCAGCCAGGTGAGCGGCGGTGACGGTCCGGCCGTCAGCACCCTGCACCATTACCGCCACGCGGCCATTGCGGATCACGTAAAAGGAGTCGCCCGCCTCACCCTGCCGGCACAGGTTCTCGCCCGTGGCGTAGAGCTGCAACCTGGCGGCATTCGCCAGCCGCTCCAATTCCTCGGCGGACAAGGACCGGAAGAGTTCGACGCCCGACAACAACTGCCGGATCGTGCTCTGACCGGCCACATGATGGGCTCGGTCGTCAGCCATCCCATTCCGATGCCGCACATCGCGGATCGGGTAGGGAATCGAAATACCCTCGCGCCGGAAGGCGTACCAGATACGGTCCATGATGCCGCTCTGGATCGGGTCAAGCCGCACGTAATCCTCGAGGAAGAACTTGATGGTGAAGTTCACGGAGAAATCGCCGTAGCCCACGAGGTAAACGGCCGGGGGCGGCTCCTGGCACGCGCCGGGCGCCTCCCGGAGCACGCCGAGGATGACTTCGCGCACCCTGTTCGGCGGCGTGTCATAGCTCACGCCGACCTGGAGATAGCAGGCGTGGCTGCGCGTGGGGCGGGAGTAGTTCAGGATGGACTCCTTGGCGATCACGGAGTTGGGGATGACGATGTAATCGTTGGCTTTGGTCTGCAGCCGCGTCGCCCGCCAGGTGGTATCTACCAGTATCCCGGTGTGGCCTCCGACCGTGACCCAGTCGCCGATCTGGAATGGCCGTTCGGCGTTCAGCGCCAGGCCGGCAAAGAGATTGCCCAGCGTATCCTGGGTGGCGTTGCCGACAATGTAGCCGATCACCAGGGAAGAGACGGCGAACACATTGAGGTTCACCTGCGGGAAGAAGCCGCGCACGATGAGGAACAGGGCGACCATGGCCAGGGCCAGGCGCGCGATGTCGCGCAGCACCAGCGGCACCTGCGGCCTGTTGCGCCATCGCGTGAGCCGGTCAAAGAAGAGCAAATCCGATAGCTTAAGCGCCACGATGACCACCAGGAAGGCCGCCCCCGCCCGGACTGCATCCCCGACATAGTTGTGCATCTGATCGAGGTGTGGCCCCAGGAGGAACACCCCGAGCAGGGCGAGCACCATCAGGTTCAAGGTCAGCTCGATTTCGCGGAACAAGGGTCTCCGGGACAGCACCCTCTGAACCAGGGTGAAGGTGACGTAAAGCGCCACCAGCGCTGCCAGCCTGAGCCCGCCGCCCTTGAAATCGAACTCCGGCGAGTCCGCCGTCAGGCTGGCTGCAGCAAGTAATGTCATGGCTTGTAAGAGTAGCGCCCCGATGGGCTGCCAGCCGGATCACTCCAGCGCCAACGTGATGGGTGCGATGTCCGGGTTGACGATCTCGGCCTTCAGCAGCGCGATCTCATGCCGCTGGATGATTTCAGTGACCAGCGCCGCGGCCGACGTGAACTTGGACGTCCCATACCATTGCGCGTATTTGTCCATCTGCTCCCGGGCGTAAGCCACCACCTGGCTGTGGACCGCAAGCTC
>JAPLUA010000479.1 GCA_026397855.1 Verrucomicrobiota bacterium
CGCCGCGTGAGGGCACGCGGCCTACAGGAGCGGTGATGCGTGCTTGTAGGCCGCGTGCCCTCACGCGGCGCGGTGTTGGCGTTTCCATCGGAGTGTGAAATATCCGGGCTAGCGGTGCCCGGTTCCCGGAAATAAAGGATTGGCAAGAAGGGCGCGGCATGGTAAATACACCGTCCGCTTCCGATGGGAGCGGATTAAACGTCAGCAAACTGCAACAGGAATTTGAGTTATGTCACAGCATCGGAGTCTGCGCGCAACCGCCACGCTAGGCGGCAAGAGAAATGTGCTCAAGCGATTTGAGCGGGTCGAAGTGCTCAAGAAGCGGGGCGAATGGAAATCCGGGGACCGTATCACGGGCCTGCGAAAGACCAAGAAGGACGCATAAGCCGGCGCGGAAGGCGCCGCGCGGAACGGGCGTGCAGCGCATGCCGGGCCGTGCTTTGCATTCCGTCTTCGGCACTCAGATGGTGCGACTGCAGAAATTCCTTGCGGAAGCGGGCGTGGCCTCGCGACGGGCTGGCGAGCAGATCATCCTGGAGGGGCGGGTTGGGGTGAATGGCGCCCCGGTGCGGGAGCTGGGGGTCAAGGTTGATCCCGAGCATGATCAGGTAACGGTTGACGGAAAGCTGATCCGGGCCAAGCGCAAGCTCTACCTGGCCATGAACAAGCCGCCCGGCCTCGTATGCTCGCGCAAGGACGAATTCAGCCGCCCGACGATTTACGACCTCCTGCCCAAAGAGTGGGGGCACTTGCATTCGATCGGCCGCCTCGATTACAATAGCGAGGGCTTGCTTTTTCTGACGAATGATGGTGAGTTCAGTTTGCGCCTGACCCATCCCCGTTACGGCGTCCACAAGAAATATCTCGCCACCGTCGAGGGGCGGGTCGAGGGAGAGATGCTGGGCCGTTTTACACGCGGGATCTTTTACCTGGGCGAGAAGCTGAAGGCGGAGAAGGCTCGGTGCGTGTCGGCCAGCAAGTCGCAGAGCATCGTGGAGCTGGAATTGGCCGAGGGCAAGTACCACGAGGTGCGGCGCCTCTTCGAGGCTGAGGGGATGAGCGTGAAGCGGTTGCAGCGGATTCAGATCGGGAAAATCAAGCTTGGCGAACTCCGGCCGGGCAAATGGCGAATATTGACAGAACCGGAGATTAAATCTCTACTGAGTTGAGTTATGAAAATAAACTATTGGCTGATCATAGGGGCGATGCTTTCGACGAGCTTGCTGGCGCAACCCGCGCCAAGCCCGGCTCCTCCCGCGCCGGTGCCGGCCGCCCCGGCTACACCTGCTCCCACCCTGGTCCCCGCGCCTGCGAAGACCAACGCCCCCGCGGCCAAACCGGCCAAGAAGAAGGCGGCGAAGAAAAGCTCTGACAAGCAATCCGCGAAGAAGGCCGACAAGAAATCCGTCGCCAAGAAACCGGCCGCCAAGAAGCCGGAGATCAAGAAAGCGGAAGTCAAAAAGCCCGATGCGGCTGCCGAACTGAAGACGACGCCGCTGGTTCCCGGTCCCGCCACGGTGGTCGCCAGCAACGTCAACGTTCGCGGGCAGGCCAAACTCAAGAGCGAGGTTGTGACTCGGGTCACCAAGGGGGCGACCGTGACGGTGCTGGAGGAGATTGTCCGGAACAATTCCGGGCCGGAGGAGCCGTCGGCCTGGGTGAAGATCCTGCTGCCGCCCGGCGGTCACGCATGGTTGAATACTTCGTTCATTGATGCGACCAATAAGACCGTCCGGCCCAAGAAGCTGAATCTGCGCAGCGGTCCGGGAGAGAACTACAGTGTCATCGGGCTGCTCCAGCGCGGAGACGCCGTCAAGGAACTTACCGTCAAAGGTGACTGGACGGAGATCGAGCCGCCGGCGACTGCGTATGCGTATATCGCGGCCTCGTATCTGCGGCAGGAAGCCGCTGAGGCAGTCGCTGCCGCGCCTGTCACGCCGACCCCGACCCCGACCCCGACCCCGACCCCGACCCCGACGCCGGTCGTC
>JAPLUA010000523.1 GCA_026397855.1 Verrucomicrobiota bacterium
ACACTGCAACGTCCCGCCACCGTCTGCATCGGCACGTTTTCCTTCGCCTCATACGCTGGCGGCTGCAGAATGAAGAGATCACCGTCCAATGTGACGGTGTTGCCTTGGCAGCCTTCAGGCGAAAAACCCTGTGTCAGCATTTCGGGATGGCCCAATGGATCAAGCACCCAGGAGGCGTTCCGCGATCCGCTGCCTGGCAGGTGGCGGGCGGCACCATAGGCCCACACGATCTGATCGCCCGGTTTCGCGCCTTCAACGCTGACCTGTGCCGCGAACCCCGGAGCGTCGGCCAGTGGCACAGCCCGTAACCGGACCATCGTTTCGCCAAAGCGCGCATCCTTGACATCCCACTCCATGCCCCCGCCCTGATACCGTGCGACGACGCTCGAAGCCTCTTGCAGCCAGAGTCCATCGTTACCCCGCACCAACGCCAGCATGAAGTTGCCGTTAATGTAATTCCCCCCGGCAAACAGGAGGAAGGGTTGGTCTCCCGCCAGCGTGAAGACGGGCGTATGCTTGCAGTAGAGCGGCCGGTTGTTGAAGTTGGTGCCGTTGCGAATGACGATCGCATCGCCTTGAGCGTCATAGCGAGGGCCGTTGGCGGCATTGCCTGCTTTAGTGGCGGAGGCGGCGCAAACAACTAATGGCAGCAGAAGGAGTGCGATTGAGTGGCTCATAGTCGGTTTTTTTTCTGATCTATTCAAGCTCCGCAATCTGAACGCAGCTAAGTGTTGCGAAACAACCTCTCATAAGGCGGGACCTTTTTGGGAAACCTCTCGGACGGACCTCAGGATGGCTTCGCGGTCACGCAAGGGTTCGTAATTAAAGATGCAGAGATAACGGCAGCGAGGCAGCGACAGGGTGGCCGTAATCGCCTGGCGCCAGAGGTCGGTTTCCTGCGGGCCTTGATACAGCCACTCCACCGCCGCCCAGTAAGGTGCGGTGCTGCGCTTTAGGGCTTGCTGCGCGCCGGTGTCCTTCCCCGGATCAGCCGCGTGATTGTAAAAGCTCCAGCCCGGGCAACTGAACTCGTTCAACGCGGCCTGGTAAAGTTTTTCATTGTCCTTCCAACCCCCGGCATGCGTAAACAACCGCGCGTGGGGCACGCCAAGCTTCGCCGCCAGCCGGCAGAGGTCCTCTAAATGACGACGGGTAACTTCCGCAAGATCGGCTTCGGTAATCGGGCCTTGGGTGCGCAGGCCAGCAGTCTTCACGGCGGCGTAGCCGATTTGCGCCACCCCGCGCGCCGGAAGTTCATCGGCTTTCACGCCGGTTGTGGGATCCTCGGTTGCTGGCCGGTCCAGCAGGCGATTGCCGTCAGGATAATACCAGGCGTTGACGCCGATGGACGATTCGTGGCCGAGTTTAATCCCCACCAGCAGATGCTTCTTCTCCGGCGGCAACGCCTGCCACCACTCAAGCACCATCGGAATCAACACCCTCATTTCCTCATGGCACGCCGCGCGATAGCGCGGGCTCATCAGGTTGGGCGGCGGCAACACACGAATCTGCTGCCCCCAGTTGCGCCAGGCGATCTTGATGGCGTCCTCCGGCAACCAGCCAGTCCACTCGACATTCGTCCGGTTGTTGGGAGAGTAACCGGGCTGGTTCGTATCCCACCAGTTCCATAAATCGGGTCGGGCGTTCCACCAATTCTCGCCATCCAGTTGCACTACCACCGGTATGTCGGTCTCCTGCGCGCGCCGGAGAAACTGCCGCAACTCCTCCACCGACTGTTCTCGCGATTGGCGCAGGTAGGAAAAAATCGCGGACGCCCCGACGCGCACCGAGGCCCCGGACACCGGTTTGAACTCCCGGCTGATCTGTGCGAAGTCATCCGAACGGGAAGGCCAATGCAAATTGAAGAGGATGAACTGTTCCGGCGCTGCCACCGCCATCCGACCCCACAACAGCACCAACCCGCAGAGTAGAAAGAGGAGCGGGAAATGCAAAATTAACTTAAACGGCTCGCTGGCCTTGCGGTGAACGGATTGAGCGCGCTCTGAATGACGATCAGTGGAGTTTTGGTATGTCATTGCAGAAGCAGCAAGCTGATTGAACAAGGGGGAAAGGAATATGCTTCAAAATCGGATTGTCCGGCAAATCGGCGACGGCACACACATTCCGAGGTTGGTGAGGCAAGCGAGTTGTGAGCGTCGAGGGCCGGCGCCGTCAGCTCGTAGCCGGCCTGTAAGCGGCGATAAGCGGTGCCTTGGAATTGTATCCGCGCGGCAATGGGCTCTGTCGGGTGGCGATTAACGACAGCCAGCGTGAGGGTGTGGGTGCGCTCATCAAGGCTGGCTGAGACGTCGAGCGCCGGCAGCTTGCTGCCACCAGGCAGCGCTGGGCCTTGGCACTGAGCGGACACGGCCCAATTCCCTGAATGCCGGCGGTAGAGTTCCAACGGATAAAAGACCACCTGGCGTATGGACGCCTTCGCATCGGAGAGAATAGGGGCAATGATATTCACCAACTGTGCCCACGTTGCCATCCCGGTGATATCAGCATTGCGCTGAAGCGCATTAAGCCAACTGGCGACCCCCAAAGCATCCTGCCAGGAATAGGTCATGTCGAGTCCCCACATTTCTTCCTTACCGCTCTGTCCACCGTTCCAGATGCCCCATTCATCCACCGCGAGTTTCACTGGGCCATCGCGGGGGGGAAACCGGTACCACTGCGGAAATTCTGTGACTCTCACTGGAAACTCGGCAAGCAACTTGCCCATTTCTTCCAGTCTCCGATCAAAGCCGGCGACCCCTCCGAACAAAGTCTCCGGATCTTTCGATCGGCAATACCAATGCAAAGAGAAGAAGTCCGCCACTGGATGGAGGGATTTCAGCACCGTCCGATTCCAAGTTCCATTCCCGCAGCCTGCGATGATCAGCTTGATGCCCGGATCCTGCAGCTTCATCAGTTTCGCAAACTGCCACGCCTCGGCGGCGTAGTGGGTCGGGTCCTGGAGTCGCCCGCAGTCCGGCTCGGCATCTTCCTCGTTGCCAAGCCCCCAGAACTTGACCCTATGCGGTTCGGCAAAGCCGTTTTTGCAGCGCAGGGCGGCGTAATAGGTATTGCCGGTGCCATTGCAATACTCGACCCAATTGGCTGCTTCCTCCGCTGAGCCCGTGGCCATGTTTACGGTGATGTAGGGCTCGGCGCCAAGGCGTCGGCAATACTGGATGAACTCATCGGTGCCGAACTGATTGTCTTCCTCGCCGCCCCAGATGAGATTCGGACGCCGACGCCGCTCGTTCTTTGGTCCGATGCCGTCCTGCCAGTGGTATATCTTGCTAAACGTGCCGCCGGGCCAGCGCAAGAGAGGTGGGGAAAGTTCACGCGCTTTCTCCAAAACGTCCCGCCGGAAACCGTTGGTGTCCGACAGAGAGGAACCGGGTTCAAACACGCCGCCGTTAACGCAATGCCCGAGATGCTCAATGAACTGTCCGTAAACCAGGGGTGAGATCGGGCCGATGCGCCTGGCGGCATCCACGGTGATGAGCGCGGATTCGGCGAAGGTTCTTAAACCGCAGCAGAGGAGGGAAATCACCAGGAATTTCGTTCCAACAGAGGCAGCCGATGCCACCCGCTTGACCCTTGACGAAACGGTGCGTTGTGCGAGCAACTTGGCCTTCATTGTAGAATCACCCCCCTGAGATTTATGGTCTCTCTACGTCCGGCAGATTTTACAGCTGCGTGCCCGAGCAGACAGCTATCAGGGCGTAACGACGTCATAAAAGCGCGTGGTCTGGTTGGTGGATGGAAGGTCGGTGAATTGAAACACGCCGCCGTTGAACACGCCGGTGGCAATCGTGCTCCAGTTGCTCAACGCCAACGCGAGATTAGTCGCCGCCAGAATGCGGTAGCTTTGTCCATCCGGACCAGTGCCACTCAGGGTGAACCCGCCGTTGCTCGCCATCGAATACTGCGTGAGCTGTGGAGGCTGCAGACTGATCACCGACAGCGTTGCGTTGGTCGGATTGAAGCTCCATCCCAGGTTCGGCCCTAGCGTCGCCGGGCTGAAACCACTGAAGGCCCCGCTCGAGTTCGACGCGCTGAACAACCGCCAGCTCTGCCCCGCCGCCAGCGTGCCAGCCAAGTTGCTGACCTGCAGGGTGCCGCCAAAGTTTGCCGTGGCGATGCCCTGCACCAGGTCATGCGTCAGATCCTGCGAGTTGACCTCCACCCTCGTCGTGCTCCCCGCTCCCAGGGTCAGCGCCCCGCTGAGGGTCAGCGTACCAGGCGAGCCCCCCGGTGCCAGCGTCCCGTTCACCGTTACCGGCCCCAGCACCGTCCCGCTCCCCATCAGCGTCTGGCTCGACCCCACGGTCAGCCCCCCGCCCTTCACGTCCAGCACCGCCCCCGCGTTCACCGTAATCACTGGCGTATTGTTGATCGTCGTTCCCGCCGCCACCTTTAGCGTCCCCGCGCTCACCGTCGTATTGCCGCTGTAATCCTCGTCGCCCGCATAAGCCAGGATGTCCGTACCCGGGTTGACCTTGTTCAGCCCGCCCGACCCCGTCACCTCGCCGGTGAGAGTTGTCACCACGTTGGTATCGGCGCTCAACTGCACCGTGCCCCCCACCAGCGTCACCACTCCAGGCCAGGTGTAGTTCCTGGAATCCGCCGTGGTCCATCCATATCCCGCCCCAAACGTCGCGTTGTTGGACAAAGTCACCGGCTCCGGAACGAAAGTGTAGCTGCCGGCGTCAGAGCCCAATGTCCTCATCCCCAGCGTCAGCATGCCCCCGCTGTCCACCACCGTCCCCGCGCTCGTCAGCCCCAGCCCGTTGGTGGCATTCAACACCAGGTTCGCCCCGTTCTTCACCTCCGTCGTGCCGCTGTAATCGTTGGACCCGCCCTGGAACTGCCAGTTGACCCAGTTCACATAATCCACCACCAGATTCACCGGGCCGCGCAGGGAGGTTGCCGGATTCGCCCCCGCCGTATGGATGGTCAGTGTGGCCAACGTCCCCGAGTTGGTGATCGTTCCCCCGTCGCCCGCCAAACCATTCACCGTCGGCGAATGCCCCGCCACGTCGAGCGTCCCGTTGGTGTTCACCGTCAAAAGACCGCTCCCGCTACCCAGCGCATTGTCGTGACCCAATACCAGCTTGCCGGCCTCACCCATCACAGGTGATGTCACTGTAACATTGTCAATGCTCGAACTGTAGTCACCGCCGGTCCGCGCGCCCACAAAAGCCAGCGTGTGATTGCCCGTGCTGGTGCAGTTGTAGGGCGCGATATAGTTCTGCCACGCGCTCTGGCTCTGGCTGCTGTAGCTCACCGTTGAAATGATGTTCCCGTCCACCTGCACTTGAATCGTGTTGGGGCCGAAACTGCCGGCGCGCCCAATGCACGAGAAGGTAACCGTGTAGTTCCCGGTGACGGGGAAGTTAATCGTCTGGCTGATTTTGGCCCCGCTACTGGTTCCCTGGATGAATGCCGCCTGGCTGCCGTTGGGCGCCGGCGCCCCCGCCGCATACCACGTACCGCTGTTGTGATCTATCCCGGCGCTCGTCCCAAACGTCCACCCAAAACCTGAAACGGCGTTGAAATTGTAGGCGTTTCCCCCGCTTGTATTTTGATAGTACCAGTTGCTGATCGAGGGCGTTTCAAGACTCCCGTTTGCCACGGCCAGGCTGACGGTCGTGCCCGACGACCCATTCACCGCCGTCCCGCCACTGTAACTGTTGCTGCCGCTTAATATCAGGGTGCCGTTCCCGGCCTTGGTGAGACCCTGAATGCCCGCCAGCGGACAGGCAATCAGGGCGGATTTGCCCGCGCCCAGCGCGCTGACGTTGACCACCGGCGCGCCGCTGCTTACCTGCAAGGTGAGGGGCGAGGCTCCCGCAAGTGTCCAACCCCCCAGGCTGCTAGGATCCGCATCGCCGAAAACAAGATTCCCCACCGTTCGGGGCGCGTCGTTGGTAACTACCCGATCTCCGGTGATGTTGTTGGAGAATATGGCTGTAATCGCGGGGCCGGAGGGGACGATGTAACCGGTCCAATTACTTTCGTTGCCCCAGTTGCCGCCGGCATCCACCGCCCAGGCTCCGGGCGGTGTGGCCCAAGGAGAGACCGGCGAGGAGTCGGCACTCTGCCCACCCGCATTGGCCGCCGAAACCACATAAAAACATGGGACGCCGGCTACCAGCGACGTATCCGTGTAATTTGTGCCCAAGGTGTTGACCACGTTCGTGTAAGGTCCGCCGAATGCTGTCGAGCGTTTCACGTTGTAGCTGGTTGCCCTCGCGCAGGAATTCCAGCTCAGGTCCGCTTTGTGATCGCCGCCGGCAGCCACCAGGCCGGCGGGTGCCGCCGGCGGCAGAGTTGGCCTCCCGGCCATTGCCAATGCCGCGGCAACGTCGGCTTGCACACAATTGGTTGTGCCATACCACTTCGACCGGGATCTACTGGTGCTGTAATCAGAAATGACAATGAAAGTGTTGGGGGACGCCATTAGCGCCGGCACGCCATTCAGCATGTTCTGAATCTGGTAACTGACCCATTCCGTGCCCATGCCGCCCACCAGGATTACGTAGGCACGCTTGCCATAACTTGCACAATCATTGATGAAGCCGGGGGCATTTCCGACGGCCGGATCGGGCGATTCCAGGCAGCCGCCAACGACCTGCGCGCTATTGAAGGCGCGATTGAGTTGCGTCAGCCATTCGCCACCGCCCGCACGAGTCAACACGACAACGCTGCCGCCGTGAGTGGCCGCCTGGTCAATGATTTGCTGATCGCTCAGTGTTGTTCCTCCGAGGGTGCCTCCGGTTTCGTTGTAACACATGGCATCGTTGGGTGGCCGGCCAATCGCCTGCGTGATGTAGTCGTAATCCCAATGACCACCGGGATTATCTTCGGATACGACCCACGGCCCCAGCAGGTTGAGCATCGTTCCCCATTCCGCCTGCGTAAACGTGCCGCCGTCATTCTGGGGAACTGCCCAGACGCCGTCACATTTCAGGTATTGCACGTCGCTAACCGAATTGGCGTCATATTTGCGGTAAGTATTCAGATCAACCAAGACCTGAAAAGCGAAGGTGTTTTGAACCGAGATTACGGCAGCCGCCCCCACCACGAGGCGCGAAACGATTCGGACGAGAGCAAAGCTGACCGCAATAGCACCCATGTCACTTTTAGGGAGTGGCCACACGATAAAAGCGGGCGAGCCGGTTGCTGGATTCAAGGTCGGTGAACTGAAAGAAACCGCCGCCAAATACGCCGGTGGCGATCGCGGTCCAGTTGCTGAAGGGCAGCACAATGTTCGTTGCCGCAAAAATCCGATAGCCCTGTCCATTGGGCCCCATGCCGCTCATCGCGAAATTGCCATTGCCCGTCATCGAGAATTGTGTGAATTGCGGCGGGGGCGGCCCGACGACACATAGTGTCCCGTTGGTCGGGTTGAAATGCCACGCTAGGTTTCCAACCAGTGATGGCGTGATGCTGGTGAAAATTCCGATCGCACTGGTTGCGCTGAAGAGTTTGAAGCTTTGTCCCGCTGCGAGCGTCCCCGCCAGGTTGCTTACCACGAGATTGCCGCTATAGGTCACCGTCGTGATACCTTGCACGAGGTCTTGCGCCAGCGTCTGCGCGTTTACCTCCGCCAATGTCGTGCTCCCAGCCACCAGCGTCAGCGTATTGCTCACGCCCAACGTCCCCAGACCGGTGCCAGGCGAGAGTGTTCCGCCCGCCTGCACCGTCACCGGCCCCATGATAGCTCCCGTCCCACCCAGGGCTGCGTTGGTCTGCACCGTGACGGTGCCCAGGCCTGCCAGCGTTCCGTTCACCAGCAACGTCCCCTGACCGGTGCTGGCCGGCGCAGTGACTTGCACAGGGCCTAAACTGTTGCTGCCGCTTAATATCAGGGTGCCAATCCCGGCCTTCGTCAATCCCTGGATCCCCGTCAGGGGACATGCAATCACAGCCGATTTGCCCGCGCCCAAGGCGCTAACGTTGACCACCGGCGCACCGCTGCTCACCTGCAAGGTGAGGGGCGAGGCTCCCTCAAGTGTCCAACCGCCTGGGCTGCTAGGATCCGCATCGCCGAAAACAAGATTCCCGACAGTTCGGGTCGCGTCGTTGGTAACCACCCGATCTCCAGTGATGTTGTTGGAGAATATGGCCGTGCTGGCGATACCGGCGGGAATGATGTATCCAGTCCAATTATTGGAATTGCTCCAATTGCCGCTGGCATCTACCGCCCATGCGCCCATGCCAGCCGTCGGCTGCAGGATAACGCTCAGGTAGTTGGTCACGGACGGCAGGCGCAGATGGATTCTCCCCCCCACGTCCAGCGCCAGAACGCTCAAGTTACCGTCTGGGGAGACAATAGAAGCCGACACTGTCAGCCCGTTGCTCAGCCAGGCTGGCCGGGCCAGGTCCACATCTACCACCGGTGTGGGCGTGGTGACATACGTGCTGGAAATCACATTGACGTTGTTCAAATCCAGAAATGTTTTCGCGGCTCCGACATTCTGGTAAAGGGTTAAACCCACCGTCGTCGGAGCGTTTGAGGAGGTTAATAGCGGCTGTTGGCCAAGCCAGGGAAAAACATTCGACAGGATCGAGGCCATCGCGGGCCGCTGAGCGGCGCGGCCAGCAGCGTCGGCGTCGAAATAGCTCCGCCCCAAGTTGCTCTGGACAAAATAGACCGTGCCCTTGCCCAGCAAGTTGGTCTTCGTGGCCGGCGCCGTGCTGTAGTTCGTTACGCCGGTCAGTGGCGCCAGCACAAGGTTATTGGTCTTTTCCAGATTGCCGGTTTCGCCCAGGCGCGAGCCGCTGTCGCCAGTCACGATGAGGCAGCCGCCGTTTGTTACCCAGGCCTTTAGCGTGCCCACATCGGCCGGCTCGAACGAACTGGCATTGGGTATTATGAGCACCTTGAGGGTTTGAAGCAGGCTGGTGGTCAGCTTCCACTCCGGCAAGACGCGGTATTGATAGTGCAGCTCGCTCAGCGCCGTTCCCCAGCCCCACAAGGCATACTGATGGTCTTGCCCGCTGAAATTGGCGGCATCCCCAGGCAACGCCGCACTGAGAATGCTCGAGGTGGACAAGTAAATGCCCAGTTCATCCACCGGCACGCGGGCGCCGAATGCCGGCGCCGCACTCCGGGCGACAAAGTTCAAAAAATTGGTTTGGATTGCCGGCGTCCCGGCAAAACGGCTGTCACCCATGCTGATTTTCGGCAAGGCGTGGCTCGCCAGCATTTCATAAAACAGGGCTTCGACCGGCCCGCGGTTGGTCAGCGCGGTAGTATATCCGTCATTGTAGAGCCACAGGGTGGCAAACCGGCTGCGGCCATGCTCGCGTATGGCTTTGCAGACGGGGCCAATCCGGCCAAAGGGCGGCAGACCGAACCCGCGCGAACCTGAGGTTAGGTCCCAGCCCAAACTTAATTCCGTACTGGCAAGGTCAAAATTTCCTCTGGCCCAGCCAAACGAGGACGGCAGAATATCATTCACCAGCAGCGCAAAGTTTGTCTGGCCGCCTTGCAGGGCGGCAGCATGAACGTTTTGGTCATAATTCGTCAGGGCCGCGCTGCCATTCTGCCGTCGGAATACCTTGTAGGCGCTCCATACCGCCTGGGTCAGCCATCCGGATTGCTTCCAGGCAACGTCGCTCAAGTTGGCGGAAGCGAGTCCGAACCGATTGGATGCGACCGTCAGAAAATAGCTGCGGGCATCGAAATTCGTGATGGAAGCCAGCGACGCGTTGGTGGCGAGCACCCCACAACCCGCGAGTTGATTGGTGGTGAAATGGTTCGTCAGGTAGCTCCGGAACAGCGCCACGCTCCATTCGCCAAAAGCGACGCTTACCGGCCCACCCGCCATAAAGCTGTCCCAGGGGCCAAAGTTGTCGGTCCAGGATCCCTGCAAACCGGTTAATTGCGCGGAGGAGCGCGTAAAGGCATACGTGAAATTCGTCCAGCAAGGGCAGGCGATGTCACTGGCAATTCTTTGAAAGCCGGCATATTGGCCGGTCGCCGGCACCCAAATCTCCCCCGCGTGCGGCTGATTCGAGGCGGACGCGTTCGCGTTAAATCCGTAAGCCAACACCAGATTCCCATAAATGTCTTTGGCGCCGCCCGCATCATACACGCGGCTATTGATTGGGTTGGTGGCAGTGACATCATTGTTCAAGAAGCCCGTGCCAAGGGTGCCATCGGGATACGTCATGGCGCCGCCACCAAAAGTGGGATGCATCCGCGTATAGGGCCGCGCAAAATAGCTGTTCTCGGTCTGGTTGGCAGGAAGATCATTGGTAAAACTGTCAAACCAGCACCAGGCTCCTGCCCAGACAATGTCGCCCCCACTGTAATTCTGCCAGCTCCAGAACTGGTGCGCGGTATTCCATCGTTGCAGCGAGCTGTTCCACTTGAGCTCAACAATGGGGGCATAAGGAGTGCCAAAAGCCTCATTATAACTGAGACTGACAATGCCGGCGGCTTGGAATGCCGCGCGCGTGTTTGAGGCGCCTTGCCCGTTGTCATTGCCATAAGTGAACCACAATCCCCAGCCCGGGTCATTGGCTGCTGCATTCATGGCGGCGCTCGCGCTATAAAGCTGGGCGTCCGCCACGGCCGCAGCGGAACAACTCACCACCCGGGGAAAATCATCCC
>JAPLUA010000424.1 GCA_026397855.1 Verrucomicrobiota bacterium
CGCCGAGCACGATCCCGACCTGGTTGCCCTCATTTCGGAAAAGACTCCCCGGCGCGAGGCGGGGTTGGCGGAGCTGCAGGAAAAATTGAACGAGGCCTTGCTGCGGCTGTCTGAACCCCATAGATTGGTCGTTACATTGCACGATGTGCAGGGTTTGTCGCATGAGGAAATTGCGAAAATAATGGACTGCAACATCGGCACGGTGCGGTCTCGTCTGTTTTATGCCCGGCAACAGTTGCAGGCATACTTGTCGGATTATTTGAAATGAGTATGAGTCAGGATAGCCAGGACTTCGAATCATTGCGCCGACTGCTGTCGCTCAAGCGACACGAGCAGCCCCCGCCCGGTTATTTCAACAATCTGTCAACCCAGGTCATCGCCCGAATCAAGGCGGGGGAGACCGGGGACGAAGGCGGCATGGAACGATTCTTCTGGGAAGCGCCATGGCTCCAGCGCCTCTGGACGGCGCTCGAGACCAAGCCGGTGATGGCCGCAGCCTTCGGTGCCTCGGTTTGCTGCATGCTGGTAGGGGGCATTGTCTATTCCGAAAAGGCCGATGTTCAGGCCGTTATTCCCGGTCCTGAAGCTTCCGAGAACACTCCCATGCAAATCGCCGGCGCTTCGCCCTCAGAGCAGCCGGTGTTTCTCAAGCCTGCTTCCGTCAACTTCCCGGGAAAGCCGGCAATGCCTGATTCGATGACCGCTACGATGGCTGCGCCTCCCGGCATATTCGACCTGGTTCCCAAGCCGAAGGCAGAAGCTGCCTCAGCGAATCTCACGCTGGGGTTGCCCCGGGGGAATTGACCACCGGCTCCGGCTGTTCCGGCTTCCGATCCGTAGCGTAGCAAACGCGGCAAAGACGGCATCCTGTCTCCGGAGGAGATCGCCATACGGCTTTCCGCCCCTCGGGGTCGTACTTCAGGGCTTAATCCTCGCGGTTGAAAACCAGATTCATCCCTTGACCGGTAATCGTGAGGCGGTCCCCTTCCACCAGCGCCGCCAGGTCAGCTTCTCTGCCCGGTGTGGTAACGTTGATCTGGTACTTCCCATCAAGGTTCTTCCATTCGCCCTGGAGCATTTGCGGCCCGGCACCGGGGGGTGCCCCGGCTCCCGTCGTCCCCCCCTGCGGCAGGTTCTTCAGGGTCGCCTGATGATCGGTCTTTGCGACAAAGCTTGTCTTCGAGTAGGCCGCCACCATCCACTCCTTGATCTTCTGCATGTCGCGAGAGGCGATGTTGGGCTTGGTGCGAAGATACATGGCCAGGGCCGGCTTCACATCGAAGTTCCAGCGGCCGAGGATTCTCTCCGGATCGTACCTGGGCGATTTCCCCGAGTTCAGATAGACAGTCAGATCCTTCATGTCAGGCAGGATCGTTTTCCAGATGATGCGGAGCATGTCGGGGTTGTTGAGGATGGCCTGGGCTTTCGGATGGTTGATGACATCCATGACCGGCGTCTTCCGTTGGCGCATTTCGGTGAACTGGGTGTCGCCGGCAATGTCCCGGAATTCTTGGCGCTCCGCCAATCCGAGAAACGCGGGGTAGCGGGCCAGGCGGGCCTCGAGCAGGGAGTTGTGGTAGATCAAACCCGCAAGGTCTGCTGTGTCATACCACACCTGGGGCATCGGGTCGAGTGCCCGCGCCACCTTCGCAAAGCCGGTCTTCTGCATGTCCGTCCCCACGCTCGCCAGTATCTTGACCGCCTTGGGGTCGGTATCGGATGTTGCCATCTGCACCGCCCAATAGCTGAAGGGGTAGATTATCGCCGAAATGAGCATGCAGTAGAGCGCGCCGTTGACCACGCCGAGGCATAGCCCCATCTGGTGGTTCAACCGCTCCCACAGCGCCAGCCGCAGATCGCCGGCGTGGTATTTGTAATACACATCCACCTTCTGGTGCGCCATGTGCGCGGCCACTTTGAAGAGGATGGAGATTACCACGAAAACAAGGATCGGCGGCAGCCACCATGCCAGCGTCGGGTTCTTTACGCCGAACACGGCGAGCACCGGCGTGAGCAATCGGCCCAGCGGCCAAGCGATCACCGCCCCCAGCAGGATGCCCACGAGCGAGAACGCCACTCGCACGCCGCCCTGCCGATATCCCAATGCCGCCACCGAGGCGATCAAGAGTATAGCTAGAAGCCAAATTGTCATGAGAGGAAGTTAATGCGCTTCCGGGGGCAAACGCACGCAGAAAATGCACGGCCCCCCGGTTGCATACAGCTCCAGGTATCGGATCACCGGCATTCTGCCGGCTTACGGCGCACGAACGGACCTCGCGTCCCAGGTGCACACCGGATGTTGTGCACTTCACACCTGGCCCCGGGCCTTTTTCAGTTGGTGTGCGCTCCGTTGGTCTTGACGCAACGGGCGCAGCCTATATGAATATTCAATATGCAACTGGACCGGTTCACCATCAAATCGCAAGAGGCGCTCCAGGAAGCGCAGAGCATCGCTCACGGCTACTCGCATCAGGAGGTTGACGGGGAGCACCTGCTGCTGGCCATGATCGGCCAGGCGGACAGCCTTATCCCGGATCTGCTTGAGAAGATCGGCGTGCCGGGCTCCAAGCTGAAGCCCGACCTCGATCGCGAGCTGGCACGCCGCCACAAGGTGCAGGGCGTCAGTTCGTCGGACGTGTTCCTCAGCCCCAGCCTGAAGAAGGCGATGGATGCCGCCCAGGCCGAGGCCGGGAAGCTCAAGGACGATTACATCAGCACCGAACATCTGCTGCTCGGTTTGCTGGATGAGGGGGGGGCTGCGCTGAAGAAGATGTTCCACACGCACGGACTCAAGCGCGACCTGGTGCTGCGGGCGCTGGCCGAACTGCGGGGCAACCAGCGCGTCACCGACGCCAATCCCGAAGACAAGTTCCAGGCTTTGGAGAAGTATGGCCGCGATCTGACCGCGCTGGCGCGGCAGGGGAGGATTGATCCGGTTATCGGCCGGGATGACGAGATCCGGCGCGTGATGCAGGTCCTGACCCGGCGCACCAAGAACAACCCGGTGCTGATCGGCGAACCCGGCGTGGGAAAGACGGCCATTGCGGAGGGTCTGGCGCGCCGCATCATCAGCGGCGACGTCCCCGAGACTCTCAAGAACAAGCGGCTCGTGGCCATGGACCTCGGCGCGATGATCGCCGGCGCCAAGTATCGGGGGGAGTTCGAGGACCGGCTCAAGGCATTCCTCAAGGAGATCGTCTCCAGCGAGGGGAAGATCATCCTGTTCATTGACGAGCTGCACACGCTGGTCGGGGCGGGAGCGGCGGAAGGCGCGACGGACGCGGCCAACATCATGAAGCCGCAGCTCGCGCGCGGCGAGCTCCGGGCCATCGGGGCCACCACCCTGGACGAGTACCGCAAGCACATTGAGAAAGATCCGGCGCTCGAACGGCGTTTTCAGCCGGTATTGGTCCCGGAACCGACTGTGGAGGCGACCATCGCGATTCTGCGCGGGCTTAAGGAGCGCTACGAGGTGCATCATGGCGTGCGCATCCAGGACTCGGCGCTGGTGGCGGCCGCCACGCTCTCGCACCGTTACATCGCCGACCGTTTCCTGCCCGACAAGGCGATTGACCTGGTTGACGAGGCTGCCTCGCGCCTGCGCATGGAGATGGACTCGATGCCGACGGAGATTGACCAATTGGTGCGGCAAATCCAGCAGCTCGAAATCGAGCAAAGCGCGCTCAAGAAAGAGAAGGACGAAGGCTCCCGGGAGCGGCTCAAGAAGATCGAGAAAGACCTCGCCAACCTTAAGGAGCAGTCCAAGCGGCTCAAGGCCCAGTGGCAGAACGAGAAAGCCGCGATCAACGCGGTCAGCATCGTCAACAGCCAGATCGAGCAGGCGAAGCTGGAGCTGGAGCAGGCCCAGCGCCGCAACGATTTGAACCTGGCAGGGCAAATCCAATACGGGCGCCTGCCGGAACTCCAGGGCAAGCTTGCCGCGGCCGAGAAGGCCCTGCACGAGAAACCCGAGGGAAGCCGGCTGCTCAATCAGGAAGTCACCGAGGAAGACATCGCCAAGGTCGTGGCGGCCTGGACCGGTATTCCTCTCTCGCGGATGCTTGAAGGCGAGCGGGAGAAGCTCGTCAAAATGGAGGAGCGTCTCGAGCATCGGGTTGTCGGCCAGCAGGAGGCTATCCACGCCGTTGCCAACGCGGTTCGACGCTCCCGCAGCGGGTTGCAGGAGCCCAACCGGCCCATCGGCTCGTTCATCTTCCTGGGGCCCACCGGCCGGGGCGCCGCCGGGCTATGTCGGTTACGATGAGGGCGGCCAGCTTAGCGAAACGGTGCGGCGACGGCCTTATAGCGTCGTGCTGTTCGATGAGATTGAGAAGGCCCACCACGACGTGTTCAACGTCCTGCTGCAGGTGCTGGACGACGGCCGGCTCACGGACGGGCAGGGGAGGACGGTGAATTTCCGGAACACGATCATCATCATGACCAGCAACATCGGCTCCCCGGTCATCCAGGAGTTCTACGCGGGCGGCAAGGCGGCGGTGAAGGACGAAGCCGAACTTGAGCGCGTGGTGAAGCTGGAGCTGAAGGCACACTTCCGGCCGGAGTTCTTGAACCGGGTGGATGACATCATCATCTTCCACAGCCTCGGGGAGAAGCATCTGTCCAGGATTGTCGAGATCCAGCTCCAGCGGTTGGAGAAACGCCTCGCGCAGCAGCAGCTCACCCTGGAAGTGGACCGCCCGGCCAGGCAGTTGATCGCCAGGGAAGGATTTGACCCCCAATTCGGTGCCCGCCCGCTCAAGCGGGCCATCCAGGACCTGGTGCTGGATCCGCTGGCGAATAAACTCCTGCTTGGCGAGTTCAAGCCCGGCAACCACATCAAACTCGTTGTTCGTGATGGAGCGATAGAGTTCGAGAAGAAGTAGCTGCTGATGGGACCGCAGTCCACCCCTCCAGAAAAAATCGCATGTCCGGTGTCTATGCGAGGCAGCGGCAAGATTTCAGTCACAGATGCCCCTTGATCGGGTTCCACAGCATACCAACGAAAACAGCCCCGAAAGAAATAAACAACCGCGGGTCGGATGCTGGGCATTGGAGCCGTTTGTTACATGCCGGGGGTCAATCCCCTTCCACCCGTCCCCTCCAGGCATCTTCCCGGGCGTCTGGCGCGATCCCAGGGGCATTCCAGAAAGATCGATCTCTCGATCTGGCCCCAATCGGGGCGCATCTTTATTGCTGCGCGCTTGACGGGCAGCCTTTGAAAACCTACCCTGCTTGCGGATGGTGGCCGTAGCTCAGCCTGGTTAGAGCCCCAGATTGTGGATCTGGCTGTCGCGGGTTCGAATCCCGTCGGTCACCCCATCTTCCATTTCTTCACCAAATCCCAATAAACAAAGGGGTTTGTGCGCATTGCGCATGGCTCCCAAAACTCGCAATCTGGCACGCGCCGACAGTTTGCCTACAGGTGTCCGGACCCGGCGCACTTCCGCGCCATTTGATCCACGGACATGGCTTCACTGCGATCCTACCGCCAGGTTGTGTTGCAGCGTCTCGGCCAGATTCAGGGCGGACAAGGGCTTTTCGAGCATTTTGAGGATTCCGACCTCCCCCAGTGCCTTGGGGAGCACCGATGCGCTGAAGCCGCTCATAAGAATGATCGGCAGGTCGGGGCGAATGGCGTGCATCTGGCGTGCGACCTCCAGACCGCTCATTTCCGGCATTGTGAGGTCGGTCAAGACGATGTCAAATGCATCCGGATTCCTGCTGAACAAAGCAAGGGCTTCGGTCGGGCTGTTGAGGGTCGTGGCCTCATAATTCAGCCGTTTCAAAAGCCGTTGCATCATTACTGTCACCACGACTTCATCATCCACGATCAGGATTGTCTCTCCTTGCCCCAGGGGGACCGGCTTGGTCGCCAGCTCGGCGGAGAGTTCCTCCTGTTTCTGTTGCGCGGGGAAATAGACGGTGAAGGTTGTGCCCCGGCCGGGCTGGCTATCCACCGTGATGATGGCGTCGTGGGACTGGTCGATGCCGTGCACGACGGCCAGGCCCAGGCCCGTGCCTTTGCCCACGGGCTTGGTGGTGAAAAAGGGCTCGAAGATATGTTCCAGGGTCCTGGCGTCCATGCCATGACCGGTGTCGGCGACTGTCAGCCGGGCGTATTGGACGGGACGGAAATCCGGGTGTGCCCGGACCCATGCCTGGTCGGGGCTGAAGGACTCCAGTTTCAGCGCAAGCCGCCCGTTCAGGCCTTCCATGGCGTGGAGGGCGTTGGTGCCCAGGTTGATCGCCGTCTGGTAAATCTGGGTCGGATCGGCGAGGACGGGAGGCGTGCCGGCATCCAGGTGCAGATCTATCTGGATATTCGAGGGGAGGGAGGCGCGGAGGAACTTGGCGGCCTCCTTGATGACGGAGTTCAGTTGGATAATCTCGCGCTTCTGCTCGCGTTGGCGGCTGAAGGTCAAAATCTGCTGCACCAGGTCCCGGGCGCGATCGGATGCCTTGAGAATCTCGATGATCTTATCTTGCGCTTCGGGGCTATCGGCCAGCTCGTCCCGGAGCATGCCGCCGTAGCCGGAGATGACGGTCAGGATGTTATTGAAATCGTGCGCGATGCCGCCGGCCAGCGTGCCGATGGCATCCATTTTCTGGGCCTGGCGGAATTGGGCCTCGAGCTGCAGCTCATGGGTTACATCGTGTTTTACCGCCACGTAGTTGACGACATTGCCAATGGCGTCCCGGATGGGTGAAATCGAGGTGTCCTCCTCGTAAACGGAGCCGTTCTTGCGCTGGTTGATGAAGTGGCCTCTCCACGTTTCCCCGCGCCGGAGGGTCTGCCACATCTGGCGGTAAAACTCCTGATCCTGCTTCCCGCTTTTGAAGATGCGGGGGTTCTTGCCCAGGGCCTCCGCCCGGGTGTAGCCGGAGGTTTTTTCAAAGGCGGGGTTGGCATAGAGAATCGTCCCCTCTTTGTCCGTGATGATGATGGTCTCGCCGGACTGTTCCACGGCTGTTGCCAGGCGGGAGTGGTCTTCCTCGATCCGCTTGCGGTCGGTGATATCCAGGATCATTCCGCAAGTGCCTGTGATTTCCCCCTTGTTGCCGCGCAGGGGGAACTTCACGGCGACAAAGGTCCGGTTCCCCGTGGCATCGGACAGTGTTTCCTCGAATGTCAGGCTTTTGCCCTCCGTTAGTACCTCTCTCCCGCGCTTGCGCTCCATGACCTCTTCGAATCGCCGGTTTACCAGCGTGTATCGTCCTTCACGGTCTTTGAAGCAGATCATCAGGCTGCTGTTCTCGATCACATCGGCCAGCAGGCGACGTTGGGTTTCGAGTGCCGCCAGGGTCTCCTTGGCCTGGGTGATGTCCTCCTTCACAGCCACGTAATGGGTGGTGCGGTCTTCCGGGTCTTTCACCGGTGCGATGACGACCAGCTCGGTGTGCAGGCTGCCGTCTTTCTTGCGGTTGACCAGCTCTCCACGCCACACCTCGCCCCGCGAGATCTTGCGCCATAGCTCCTCATAAACGGCGGTCGGGTGGGCGCCCGACTTGAAGATGCGCGAGTTCTGCCCGCGCAATTCATCGAGCGTGTAGCCGGTCACGGCGGTCAGGCGAGGGTTCACATACTCGATCAACCCGGCCGGGTCGGTGATGACGATGGCGGAGGGGTTCTGCGCGACCGCAAGGGAGAGCGTCTGGAGCTGCATCTGGGTGCGGCGGCTCTCGGTGATGTCCCTGCAGATGGCCACAATGTAATTGTGGTCCTGGAGGTTGATCCGGCGGACGCTCACGTGCACGTCGCGAAGCGTGCCATCGCGATGGCGGTGGCGGGTATCAAAGGCCGAGCTGCCGAGTTCTTGAATCCGTGCAAGGTTCTCCCGGATTTGCTCAGACGTGTGCTCGGCCTGAATGTCCCTGATGCCGAGAGCGGCGAATTCCTCCCGGCTGTAACCTAGGCCCTCGTGGGCTGCGGGGTTGAACTCAACAAACTGCCCCGTCGCGGCGTCAATGAGGATAATCGCGTCGGCCGCCTGGTTGACGATACCCGAGAAAATCTCCTCGCGCTTCCGGAGCGCCTCTTCTGCCACTTTGCGGTCGGTGATGTCCTGAATGCAGCCGATCAGTCGCACGGCTTTGCCGGCGGCGTCACACTCGAAGTCGCCGTAGCCGGCCATCCATCGCAATTGCCCGTCACTGGGGCGGATGATCCGGTAATCCATGCGGAACGATCTCCGCTCGGCAATGATGCGGCGGAAGTAGCTCACGGTGCGTTCACGGTCATTCGGGTGCATCAGCGTGCCCCAGCTGTCCGTATCGCGCACAAAGTCAGGGCCAATGCCGAAGAGTCTGTCCAGGCTGGGGGAGCTCTCCCACAGTCCCGTGGCTAGGTTGTTTATGTAGTAGCCAATTTGCGCGGCTTCCTGCGCCTGGCGGAGCAGGCGCTCGCTGCGGAGAAGGCCTTCCTCGGCGCGCTTCCGCTCGGTGACATCGTGCACGTTGGAATAGAGCAGGGCGTTTTTGCTCGTTTCGATCAGCGTGCTAAACACTTCCACGTCCCGGATGGAGCCATCGGCCCGCCGGTGGCGGAATTCAAACCTGGTGGCCTGCTTTTGGTGGGCCTTCGCCATTTCATTGGCCACTTCTGCCGGCGGCAGCGCGTTGATCTGCTGGATCTGCATCTGGCGGAGCTCTTCCACGCTCCACCCGTAAAAGGTTGCTGCCGCCTGGTTGGCGTTCACAATCCGGCCGCTGGCGGGATCAATGACCAGTTTAGCCGCCGAGTGCTGCTCGAACAACTTCCTGAATTGCTCTTCGCTCTGGCGCAGCTTCAGTTCCGTGCATTTGCTTTCGGTGATGTCGAGCCAATAGCCTGCCACGGTTTCGGGCTGGCCCTGGCGATCGCGCACCAGGCGCATTTCATCCCGCATCCAGCGGTAGGTGCCGTCCGCATGTCGAAACCGGTATTCACGGGTCAGCGTGCCGGCCGAAGGCAGTTGGTGAAAGGTGGAGATCGCTGCCGCCGCGTCGTCGGGGTGCAGATGCGAGAGCCAGAACTCAGGACTTTTTAAGAAGGCTTCCGGCGGATAACCCAGCACTTCCTGAACGTTGGGGCTGACGAACGTGGTGGCGAAATCGCCCGTGGCGATCAGCGAGTAGATGATGGCGGGGGTGTTGCCCAGCAGGAAAGCCAGCCGGGTTTCTTGCGCGCGCAGCGCCTCCATCGCCGCCGCGCGTTCGACCTGGGAGCGCATGGCATGAATGCCAAAGGCCATGTCATCGGCCAGTCCCTTCAGCAACGCCAGTTCGGTGGCGTCAAAGGCGTTCGGTTCAATCGCGTAAATCGTCAGCACGCCAAAGGTCTTTTCCCCCTTCTTCAAAGGCAGCACAATCGAAGAGGCATAGCCGTGCTTGACGGCCTCTCTCCGCCACGGGGCCATGTTCGGATCAGACTGCACATCGTTGCACGCGACAATCTGGCCGGTGCGGATGGCCGTGCCTGTGGGGCCCCGCCCCCGCTCGCTGGTCTCCGACCAGGTGATTCTAGCCGTGGCCAAATAGCCCTCTTCAAAGCCTGCGCTGGCAACACAGCGGACGGTCTTCTCCTCGTCATTCTCCGCGAAGCCCACCCAGCTCATCCGGTAGCCGCCATTCTCCACGATCAGGCGGCAGATGTCGGCCAGCAAGGCCGGCTCAGTGGTGGCGCGCGCGAGGGTCTGGGTGCAGGCGTTGATGGTGCGCAAGGTGCGATCCATTTGCTGGATTCTCTCCTCCGCCTCCTTGCGACG
>JAPLUA010000577.1 GCA_026397855.1 Verrucomicrobiota bacterium
ACAACAAGCTGGTCATCGTGCCAAAGCAGGCGCAGTGACTGGCTGGGGGCGTGGAAGGCGTGTGGAGGGCGTTCGAGGCTGCCATGCTCCGACGCTCCACACGCTGCACACGTTTCCTAAGCCGGGCGGCCGAACAGCCGCTGGTGCTCGTGCAGCGCGTAGCGGTCGGTCATGCCGGAGAGGTAATCGCAAATGGCCCTGGGCCAGCCATCGCGCCGCGCCCGTTTCCGGGCCTGGCCGCCCACCTCGTCGTGGTGATCGAGGTAGTGGCGGAACAGTTCTTCCATGATCCGCTGAGAGCGCAGGTGCGGCTCCTCGACCGCGGGATTGTGGTAAAGGTTCTTGTAGAGGAACTTGCGCAGCTCGAGATTCAATTCGCGGTGCTTCGGGCTGTATTGGACAAGCGATTTGGGCTGGAGCCGGACGTCATCGGCGCTGGCGACGCGGGCCTTGCCAATGAGCGCCTCGGTTGTGGTGACGACGTCCTTGACCTGGAGGTCAATAATGCAGCGGATAATGAAATAGCGGCGGCATTCGTCGGCCAGGCGGCCGTATTCGCGCTCCACGGCGCGGGCGGCCTGCCGCCAGAGGCGCACCTCGCGATTAAGCTGGCTCTCGGAGAGCAGGCTGGAATCCAGGCCGTCGTCGAGGTCATGGCTGTAATAGGTGATCTCGTCGGCGAGGTTGGCGACCTGCGCCTCGAGGGAGGATGACTTGGCGTCGAAGCCCCTCCGTTTGCTGGGGTGGTCGAACGCGGTGTAGTGTTTGACCAGGCCTTCCCGCGCCTCCCAGGTCAGGTTCAGTCCGGGGAACCGTGGATACTTCTGCTCCAGTTCCTCGACGATGCGCAGGCTTTGGCGGTTGTGCTCAAACCCGCCGTAATCCTTCATCAGGCGGTTTAGCACGCTTTCGCCCCGATGGCCGAAGGGCGAGTGGCCGAGGTCGTGGGCCAGGGCGATCGTTTCCGCCAGGTCTTCGTTCAGCCGGAGCGCCCGGGTGATGTTGCGGGAAACCGCGGCAACTTCGATGGTGTGGGTGAGCCGCGTGCGGAGGTGGTCGCCGGTGCCGTTGAGGAAGACCTGCGTCTTGTATTCGAGCCGGCGAAACGAGCGGCAGTGGATGACGCGGTCGCGGTCCCGCTGGTATTCCGTGCGCCATTCCGGCGGTGCCTCCCGATGCTTGCGGCCGCGGGTGTCGGCGCTGAATTGCGCGTAAGGGGCGAGGTTTCGCCTCTCGATCTCTTCCAATTCCTGCAGTGTGCGGGGCATATCCTTGGTGGGGAATCCTGTTTCCGGGCGGGGATGCGTCAGGTGTCGAGCAACTGCTGGACGGAGATCCCCCGCAGGTCGAACAGGCGCCGGATGGCGTCCTCGATCAGGTTGTTCGGGCATGACGCGCCCGCGGTGATGCCGACCGTGACCTTGCCCGAGGGCAGCCAGTCGCAGGTCTCGATTTCGGCGTGTTTATGCTGGTCGTAGTGAACAATCAGGCCGCTCGATCGCATCTTGGCGGCGTTCTTGATGAAATAGGTGGGCAGCTTCGCCTCGCCCATCTCGGCCAGGTGCGACGTGTTGGATGAATTGTAGCCGCCGATGACCAGCAGCAGGTCGGGCGGATCCTGGAGCAGCTTCTCCAGCGCGTCCTGCCGGTCCTGCGTGGCGCCGCAGATGGTGTCGAAAAAGCGGAAGTGCTGGTCAATCCGGTCCTCGCCGTACTTGTCGGACATGGCGCGGCGGAGGCGGCGCTGGACCTCCTCGGTCTCTCCGCGCAGCATGGTGGTCTGGTTGGCGACGCCGATGGCCTGCAGGTGAAGGTCCGGGTCGAATCCGTCGGAATAGGCTCCTTTGAACTTCTCGAGGAACTCCGCCTTGTCGCCGCCTTGTCGGATGTAGCCGCAGACATAATCGGTCTCGTCCAGCGTGAACACCACCAGGTAATGCCCGCCGCCGCTGGCCATCGTCTGGGAACTCGTGGCCTTGGTTTCCTCGTGCCACGCCTTGCCGTGGATAATGCTGGTGACCCGGTCCTTGGAGTATTGCCGCACGCGCTTCCAGACGCTCATCACATCGCCGCATGTGGTATCCACGAACCGGCAGCCCTTGGCTTCGAGCATCGCGCGCGTGGAGACTTCCGTGCCGAAGGCCGGGATGATGACGACGTCGTCCTTCCTCAGGTCGGCGATGTCCGCGTTCTTTTCCTTGCCGGAGAGGAACTTGATTCCCATGGCGCGGATCTGGTCGTTGACCTCGGGGTTGTGGATGATCTCACCCAGGATGTAGATGGGCTGATCGAGGAAGACTTTACGCGCGGCGTAGGCGAGGTCAATGGCGCGCTCGACGCCGTAGCAGAAGCCGAATTCCTTGGCCAGCTTGATGGTCAGGTCGCCGGCGGACAAGACATGGCCGCTGGCGCGAATGCGCTCGACCAGTCCGCTGCGGTAATGCGAGAGAACCTGCGCCTGGACCTCGGACATGACGTCCGGCCGGCGGAGGTTGATCTTCTGGGGTGCCGCGGGAGCTTCGGTTGACATACCTCGGCCAGTCTAGCATGGTCCAGCCAACCGTCCAGCGGAAAGCCGGGGGGCGGCCCGGGTCAATACACCTTGCGCAAGTTGGACGGGAGAATGTTCAGCTCCGTCCGATACTTAGCGACGGTGCGGCGGGCGATGACGATGCCCTTTTCCTTGAGCATGCGGACCACTTCCTGGTCCGAGAGCGGCTTGCCGCCATCCTCCTGCTTGAAGATGTCCGAGATGATGTCCTTCACACTGGTGTTGGACATGCCATTGCCGCTGGAGGTCTGGATGCCGGCGGTGAAGAAGTACTTCATCTCGAAGATGCCCTGTGGCGTCTGCATGTATTTGCCCGAAACCGCCCGGCTCACCGTGGTCTCATGCACCCCGACGACCTCGGCGACCTGCACCATGGTCAGCGCCTTGAGGGCTGAAACGCCCTTGGCCATGAACTCGCGCTGCCGGTTGACAATCTCCCTGGCGATACGGAGGATGGTATCCTGCCGCTGGTGCAGGCTTTTAATCAGGAACTTCCCGGCGCGGATCTTCTCCCGGATGTAGTTCCGCACCTCGGAGGAATTATCCTGCTGGGACATCAGGTCCTTGTAGGTGTTGCTGATGCGCAGGTGCGGGATATGCTCGTTGTTGGTGGTGACTACGAACTCGTCGCCGGACTTGCGGACGAACACTTCCGGCAGGACGTATTGGTCGTTGTCGGGGAGGAAAGCGCGCCCGGGCCGAGGCTCGAGTCGGGCGATCCGCTCCAGGGCCTCCTGGACCTGGTCCACCGGAGTTCCGGTATCGCGGGAAATCTCGGGGATGCGCCGCTTGCCTAGGGCTTCCATGAATTCGTTGACGATGCGGTATTCGAGGGTGTTCTGCTGGCCCAGCCGCTCGAGCTGGAGCAGCAGGCATTCGCGCAGGTCCCGGGCGCCGACGCCGGGCGGCTCGAAGGTCTGGATGACCTTGAGCGTTTCCGCGATTGTTTCCGCTGGAAAGCCGCTGGATCTAATCATCTCCTCGGCGGTGGCTTTGAGGTAGCCGTAATCATCAATGTTGCCGATCAGCATCTCGGCGACCGGCCTCCGATCCTCCGGCAGCTCAGAGTCACGGACCTGCTCCAGCAGCGTTTCCTGGAGCGATGTGGATGCCACGAGGGAGTCGAACATGAACTGCCGCTTCTCTTCCTCCTCGGCGGAGGCCCGGATCGGGAGATTGGTCTGCGCAAAATGATCGCGCCACTCCTGGTCAAGCTGCACCAGGCGCTCGAATTCCGCCTGGAAGTCATCCACCGGTTCCCCGGCGCTTTGCTCGGCAGCCGGGTCAAATTCAAGGTCCGTGGCCGGTTCCGCCGGGTCAGCCGCTTCTTCCGCCTGCGATTCCTCACCGTCGTCTTTCGTCTCTGGGTCCGTTTCCGCGGTGGCCGATTCCTCCAGCACCGGGTTCTGCTGGAGCTCCTGTTCAACGAGGGCCTTCAACTCCAGCGTGGCGGCCTGCAAGAGGGCGAGCGACTGCTGCAGTTGCGGTGCCAGCACCATAGACTGCGTCATGCGCTGAGACAAATGTAGGCCTTGTGCCATTGCACTACTGTAGCCGCAAGCAGTCGCAAGACAAGCGCGAACTTGGCACGGCATTCGCTCTGCGCAGCACCATCCTTAGCCGGAGCGCCGGCATGTTGCCGGCTTAAACCGTCGCCAGCACTCGCGCGTGCCCTTGTGCTGCCGCCGTTCGCGGACGCTCCGGGGGATTCCCAATGAGCTGGGATTCCCAATGCGCTTGCGTTCAAGCGGGAGCGCCCTAAACTCCGCGCGCGATGTTGAACTTGAGCACCCTGAATCCGCAGCAAAGGCAGGCCGTGGAAGTGATCCGCGGCCCGCTGCTGATCCTTGCCGGGGCGGGCACCGGCAAGACGCGGGTCATTACCTTCCGCATTGCGCACATGGTCGAGCGTGGCATTTTGCCGGGCCATATCCTGGGGGTGACCTTCACGAACAAGGCCGCCCGCGAGATGCGCGAGCGGGTGACGAAGCTGATTCCGAAGAAGCGGCAAAAGCGGGACGAGGGCGGCGCCAACAGCGGTCCCGGAAGCGCGGAAGCTGCCATCCATCCGACGATCTGCACCTTCCATTCCCTCTGCGTCCGCATCCTGCGGCAGCACATCGAGAAGCTCGGCTACAAGCGGAACTTCGTCATCTACGACGAGTCGGAGCAGCTCAGCGCCGTCAAGAAAGTCCTCGCGCAGATCTCCGCCAAGGGCGAGAAGACGGATCCCGCCGCGATTCTCAGCCTGCTGAGCCGTTTCAAGAACGGGGGCAAGAGCGCGGCGCTCTTTGCGGATGAAAGCGCGCGCGCCATGGCCCAGCACATCCAATCCCGCTACGAGTCGGCCCTGCGCGCGTGCAACGCGGTGGACTTCGACGATTTGATCCTCCTGACCCTGCGGCTCTTCACCGAGCACCCGGAGGCTCTGGAGGCCTGCCGCGCCCGATACCGCTACGTGATGGGGAGCATCGCAACCTCTGCGTGGTGGGCGATGACGACCAGAGCATCTACGGCTGGCGCGGCGCGGAGATCTCCAACCTGCTCGACATGGAGAAGCATTTCCCGGAGGTCAAGGTCATCAAGCTGGAGCAGAACTACCGCTCGACCAACACCATCCTCGGCGCCGCCAACGCGGTCATTAAGCACAACGTCCGCCGCCGCGGCAAGAAGCTGTGGTCGGACAAGGGCGACGGGGAGAAGATCACGCTGCAGACGTTTGCCAATGACGAGGAGGAGGCGCGCAGCATCGTCGAGCAGATCAATTACGCCCGCGTCGCCCAGCGGGTGCCCTGGTCGCAGCAGGCGATCCTGTTCCGCACCAACGCGCAATCGCGCCCCCTGGAGACCGCCCTGCGCCAGGGCTCCGTCCGCTATCACCTGATCGGCGGGCAGAGCTTCTTCGACCGGCGTGAGGTCCGCGATCTGCTGGCCTACCTGAAAGCCATGCTCAACCCGAACGACGATGTTAGCCTCCTGCGCATCGCGAACGTGCCCGCCCGGGGGCTCAGCGATGTGACCATGGAACGGCTGCTGGGCACCAGCCACGAGCGCAACTGTGCGGTCTTCGCCGCGATGAAGAACCCGGTGGTGACGACAACCTTCCAGACGAAGACGCGCGAGAGCATCGAGCGCTTCGTCGAGCTGATGGAGCGTGCGCACGCGAGCCTGGGCGACCATGCGCTGTCCGGCGACCCGCGCGCGCTGCAAACGATGGTCGAGCGGTTCCTGGAGGAGATCGCCTATTTTGCCGAGCTGCGCCGCAGCGAGAAGAATCCCGAAACGGCGGAGAGCCGCATTCGCAATCTCAAGGACCTGACAGCCACGCTTGATGGCTCGGTCGGTGCCACGCAGCTCCCCTTGGAGCGGCTGCAGACCTTTCTCGAGCAGATCACGCTCGATAGCGAGCTTAAGGAGGAGGAAGACGAATCGGCCGGCGACGCCGTGACCCTCATCACGATGCACAGTTGCAAGGGGCTGGAGTTCCCGAGCGTCTTTATTGTCGGCCTGGAGGACGGGCTGCTGCCGCACTCGCGTTCAAAGACCGAGGGCACGCTCGATGAGGAGCGGCGCCTCTTCTATGTCGCCATCACCCGAGCCATGCGGACGCTCTCCATCAGCCATTGCGCGGGCCGGAAGAAGTATGGCACCATAACCTCCTGCCACCCGTCGCCGTTCCTCGGCGAGCTCCCGCCCGAGTTCGTGGAGCATGCGGATGAAAAGGCGAAGCAGCCCGTGACTCCCGCATCGGGAAAACAGCTGTTCGCCTCGCTGCTCGACAGCCTGGAATAGGGGCCGGGCCGGCTTTCAGGATCGCCAGTCAAAGGCCTGCTTCCTGACGGCATAGACGTAGCCGACAAACAGGATGACCAGGAAGGAAACCATGGAGCCGAGAATCAAGGCGCCGTTCTCCTTCAGCATGTCCCGGTAAACCACGGCCCAGGGATAGAGGAAAACCACCTCGATATCGAACAAGATGAACAGCATGGCCACGAGGTAAAACTTGATGGAAAGCCGGGTGCCGCTTTCTCCCACGGGCACCATGCCGCATTCGTAGGCTGTGTCCTTGACAGGTGGGCGTTTGCCCTTCTTGCCCAGGATCACCGACAGCACGAGCATGCCAAACGAGAAAGCCACCGCCAGCACCCCCAGCATCAGGACCGGCAAATACTGCGTCAGTTGCGACTGTTCCATGGTGCGAAATTAAGATGTCCGGGCGTTTTGGCAAGTGCAAAGCGGCAGTGCAAAGCGGCAGGCACCGGAAATGGCCTCGCGAAAAACACGTGCGTTGCGGCGGCGGGGACGCTAATATGCGCGGCAGATGTATCCAGCGGTTGTCACTAAAGATCCGACGGCGGTCGAGGTTGAGGTGCAAGCGACGCACTTGGGCATGTTTCCCTCGGCCGATCCCGGCTTCGTGCCGCGAATCTTCGGATGGGCGACGGATTGTTTCACCGGCAAATACCGCGACTACCTGCCGGTGGACGCCCAATACCACGACTTCGAGCACACGCTCCAGGGCACCCTTTGCATGGCGCGCCTGCTGCGTGGACGGCACCTGGCTGGAGCTGAGCCGTTCCTGACAGAGGAGTTGATGCGGCTGGGGGTGTTGGCCATCCTCCTGCACGATACCGGCTACCTCAAGAAACACGAGGACATCGAGGGGACCGGTGCCAAGTATACCGTGACCCACGTGTCGCGGAGCGCGGAGTTCGCCGAGCAGTTGATGGCGGAGAAGGGTTTCGGGGACAACGATATCAAAGTCGTGCAAAACATGATCCGCTGCACCGGCGTGGATTCCAAGCTCAAGCTGATTCCCTTCCATAGCGAGCCGGAGAGGATGGTCGGGTTCGCCCTGGCGACGGCTGACCTGCTCGGGCAATTGGCTGCGGACGATTACGTGGAGAAGCTGCCGATCCTCTACGCCGAGTTTGCCGAGGCGGCCAGGTTCTCGAAAGACCCGGCGCATTTCGTCAGCTCGTTCCAGAGCGTTGACGACCTGATGCGGAAGACGCCCGGGTTTTGGGGCGGCTATGTGCGCAACAAGCTGGAGAACACCTTCGTCGGCCTCTACCGTTTTCTGGCAGACCCGTATCCTTCCGGGCCCAATCTTTATCTGGAACGGATCGAGGCAAACATGGAGCGGGTGCGCGAGTGTCGCCGGCAAAGAGCCGAACGCGATTAAGATCACGTTGCGGGCAAGCCATGTTGCGAAATACGCTCATCGCGCTCCTGACGCTGGCACTCGGGACCGGCGCGCGTTCCGCGGAAAGTTCCACCGCCGTCGCGGAAGCCCCAGCTTCGGCCGGGACCAGCCCGCCATTGCGGCAATGGCGGCCGCTCAAGGATGGGAAGGACCTCCGGTTGCAGGACTTCTGCTTCTTCGAATACCAGGGCAAGACCCTTATCGCTTCCATGATGAAGGATTTCTGCTTCCAGGGCATCAC
>JAPLUA010000227.1 GCA_026397855.1 Verrucomicrobiota bacterium
GCATTCGTTGGACAACGCCGTACATCTGCGCGACCGCCTGGTGAAGAGCGGTTACTTCCAGATCATGAACCGCACCCAGCGCATTCCCGTGGTGGCGCTCACGCTCGACCCGAAGATCAAGAAATACAACGAGTTCGACATCTCCTTCAAGGTCCGCGAACGCGGCTGGGTCCTCTCGGCCTACACCATGCCGCCCGACGCCCAGGAGGTTCGCTCGCTGCGCATCGTCGTGCGTCCGCACCTGAACCGGAACGTCGTGGATATGCTGGCCGACGACATCATCAAGGCCTGCAAGTACCTCGACGAGCACGGTGGCACCGCCAAACCGCCCGCGCTGCACGCCAAACACACGTCTCGGGGCCACAAATGCTAGATGAAAGCAACGAACCAAAAACCCCGCCGGCACCCGCGGGGGATGCTCTGGCTGCTGCTGGCTGCGATCCCCCTGGCGGCGCTCGCGCAAACAGCAACACCCTCGGGTGAGACGCTGGAACGTCTGGTAAAGGAAGCCCACACGAAGTTCAAGAACGAGATGTCCGGCAAGAACGCCGATTACATCCCTTACCTTGCCAGCGTGCCGTCGAACCTGTTCGGCGTTGTGATCGTCACCGTGGACGGGAAAGCCTATGGCGCCGGGGATGTGGACTACGGGTTTGCCATTGAGTCGGTCTCGAAACCGTTCACTGCTGCCCTGGTGATGCAGGAATCGGGCACCGACGTGATTCTCAAGAAGATTGGCGTCGAGCCCACCGGCATGCCGTTCAACTCAGTCATCGCCGTCGAACTGCTGAAAAACCGATCGGTCAACCCCTTGGTCAACGCCGGCGCGATGGCGTCCGTGAGCCTGGTCAAGGCCGGCAGCGCGGCTGAGAAATGGGACAAACTCCTCGCCTGCTACAGCAGGTTTGCCGGCGAGAAGCTCTCGTTGAACGAGGAAGTTTACAAATCCGAAGCCGCGAGCAACGACCATAACAAGGGCATCGCCGAGCTGCTCAAGAGCTACGACCGGCTCTACGCTGATCCGCTGGAAACGTGCGACGTGTACACCCGGCAATGCTCGGTCAACGTGACCGCTAAGCAGCTCGCCGTCATGGGCGCCACGCTGGCCAACGGCGGCGTCAATCCCGTCACCAAGGAGCGCTGCCTTGACGCGAAGTATGTCCCTAAGCTGCTGGCCGTGATGATGATGGCCGGCTTCTACGACGAGTCCGGACTTTGGGCCTGGCACACCGGCCTGCCGGCGAAAACCGGCGTGGGCGGCGGGATCGTGGCCATTGTCCCCGGCAAGATGGCCATTGTCGGTTTCTCACCGCCGCTGGATGAGGCCGGCAACAGCGTTCGCGCAGGGAAGGCCCTCTATTACATCGCCAACCAACTGGACCTGAGCCTGTTCGGCTCGGGGAAGTGATCTTCAACCATCCAGACAAGGACCAAACATGATAACCAAAGCGCAAACCCCAAACCGGGCCGGCCGTCTGCTGACGCTGGCTGCTGCCCTGGTCGCGCTCGCCGTCATCCCCGCCCGCGCGCAGACGACGGACGAGTTCAAGCAGCTCAAGACCATCGTTGAGCAGATGCAGAAGACCATTGACGCCCAGAACGCCCGCATCGCCGAACTAGAGAAGTCCCGGGTCAGCCAACCGGCGACCAACCCGCCGGCGGCAGTCGCGCCAGTGGTTGCGGCAACAGCCGCGACCCCAGTCCGCACCCTCGACAAGGTCGCCGCAGGGCAGGAGGCTGGCGCGCCAAGCCCCGTGACCTACCGCGACGCCATGAACGACCAGCAAACCGGCGCGCCCCGCCCCGGCAGCCAGACGCTCGACACGAAATACACGGGCTTCTTCCCCATCCCCAACACCCCCGCAATCGTGAAGGTCAACGCCAAGCCGCGGGTGGACTTCACCGACGACAACCGGAACTCCGGCGATCCAGACCGGTTTGCCACAGCACAGATTCCCACTCAAGGCACGCCAGCCTACGGCGGCGGCAACCAATTCAATGTCAGTGCCCGGGGTTCCCAGTTGAGCCTGGACGTGCGGGCGCCGGATATCGAGGGAGCGCCCCGCTTCTACTACGAGATGGACTTCTTTGGCGGCGGCGCAACCGGTGGTATGACCCCGCGGGTCCGGCAGCTCTACGGGCAGTTTTACAACATCATCGCCGGCTTCTCCTACAGTGTCTTCGAGGATCCCGATGCATGGCCGGACACGGTGGACTACGAAGGGCCCAACTCGGCCGTCTTTGCTCGCCAGCCTGAGATCCGATACCAGTTGTCCCTGACTGACCAGTGGCATTTGAATTTCGGTCTGCAGCAACCCTGCACGGATTTGGATCCTGGCACCTACGTCAATGCCGCGGCGGTCAACCATGCGCCGGATGGCGGCTTTAATGTCCGCTGGGAAGACCCGCAGGCCGGGCATGTGCAGTTCGGGACGCTGTTCCGGGCTTTGGGGGCAAACGATCCCGTGCTCGGCGACCAGACCGTATTCGGCTGGGGTATGAACCTGGCCGGCAGCCTGAACGTCTGGGCCAAGGATACCATGCACTTCCAAGCGACGTATGGGCACGGCATCTTCCACTATATCAACGACAACTTCGTGAACAACGACGTGACCTATGACAACCGCGGCCAGCTCGTCGCGCTGCCGTTTCTGGGGTTGATGGCCGGCTACACCCACCGGTGGTCGGACCAATTCCGGTCCACCGCCACCTTTGGATACAACAATATCAACAACGAGCCCGCACAGGGGGCGCTGGCCTACCATGAAACCTACTACACCAGCCTCAACGTCATGTACCAGCTCCGCAAACGCCTGACGATTGGCCTGGAGGGGCTCTATGGCCGCAAGGAGGTTCAGGACGGCACCTCGGGTGATGTGTTCCGCATCCAGCTCAGCCTGGTGTATTCCCTGTTTCCGTCCGGCGTGCAGTAATTGGCAAAGACTCCTCGCGCGCGGAACATGGCCTTGCATACCCACTTTCCTGCTGATAAGCCCTTTTCCGCGCCTAACCCGCATATTTTACACTCCGATGGAAACGCTAACAGTGCGCCGCGTGAGGGCACGCGGCCTACAAGCCCGCCCGCCCATTCCTGTAGGCCGCGTGCCCTCACGC
>JAPLUA010000592.1 GCA_026397855.1 Verrucomicrobiota bacterium
CAGCATGATCAAATCGTTCACCGCCACCTGCACCAGCGTGTAAGCCGGGTCGCCATCTGTAAGGTAGGACCATACGAACACCATGGCCGTGCAGGGTGCCGCCGCCAGGATAATCAGCCCCGCCGTGTACTGCTTGGCCAGTTCCGGCGCAATCCAGGCCCCGAACACATGCTGCATAAACACCCATGCCAGCAAGGCCATACTGAAGGGCTTTACCAGCCAGTTGACGAATAATGTCACCATCAGCCCCTTTGGCCTTCGCGCAATCCCCCCAATCGCGCCGAAATCCACCTTCAGCATCATCGGGTAAATCATCAGCCACAGCAGCACCCCGATCGGCACGTTCACCTGCGACCCCCGCCCGAATTCCAGCCTGCTCAAAGATGCGGTCGCATCCGGCGCGAACTTGCCGAAGGCCACCCCCACCACCATGCAAGCCAGAACCCACACCGTCAGGTAACGCTCGAAAAATGCCAGCCGCTTCGGTTCGGTGAGAGGAACCGCGCTGTCCACAGGGGATTGATTGCTCATGTTCTTGCCTCGCTAAGTTGTTCGTCTAATTCCCGGCGCCGGGACGCTTCGGTTTGGCCCACAGCAGCAGGGTCGAACTCAGCACCACGCTGATGCACCCTGCCTCCTGGAAAACCACCGCCATAACCGGCGTGAGCATTCCCAGGCTGCCCAACCCGAGCCCGGCCACGTTGTAGATGATCGAGAAGAAGATATTGAGCTTGATCCGCCGCAGCACCGCCCGGGACATCAGCATGAAGTCCACCACCCGCGAAAGGTCGTCGTTCATGAGCGTCACATCGGCGACCTCAATGGCCACATCGGTGCCCGCCGCGCCCATCGCTATCCCCACGTCGGCCAGGGCCAGCGCCGGCGCGTCGTTGATTCCATCGCCAATCATCCCCACCGTCCAGCCCTCCGCCTGCAGCTTTCTGACGAACTCCTGCTTTTGCTCCGGCAACAAGCCCGCCCGGAAATCGTCCACGCCAATCTCCCTGGCCAGCGCCCCGGCCACCACCGGATCGTCGCCCGTCAGCATCGTGATGTTCCGGTTGCCCATCACCTGTCGCAGCCACCCGACAGCCGCCCTGGTTTCGGGGCGAATCTTATCCGCTATCGCAAGCAGGCCCACCGCCTCCGAGCCTCGCGCCACCAGGATAGCCGTTCTCCCTTGCTGGGTTTGGTCCGAGATCATCCCTCCCGCCCGGGCGGACAGGCTCACGCCTTTGCCCTGTAGAAAATCCTCTTTCCCGACCACGATGTCCTGCCCCTTCCAACGCGCCACGACTCCCCGCCCGATCTCCACCTTGAACTCCTCCGGGTCCGGCACTTCCATCCCCCGGCCTCTGGCGCAACTCAGCACCGCCCTGCCCAACGGATGCTCCGAATACTTTTCGGCTACCGCCGCCATCTCGAGAATCTCTTTGCAGGGCATCCCATCGAAGGCCACCACGTCCAACACCTCGGGCCGCCCCAGCGTGAACGTTCCGGTCTTGTCCACCACCAGCGCATCAATCTTCCCGGCCAGTTCGAAGAAAATGCCGCCCTTCACCAGCACCGCGCGCCGCGCCATGTTTGAGATCCCGGCCGTCACCGCCGTCGGCGTCGCAATCGCAAACGCGCAAGGACAAGCCACCAATAACAGCGACACGGCGGTCTTGATGTTCCTCGTCACCAGAAAGACAATAATCGCCAGTATCAGCACGACCGGCAGGAACCAGACCGTGAAACGATCGGCCATGTTCTGGATCGGAGCCTTGGTCCGTTGCGCCGATTCCACCAGATGCACGATCCGGGCCAGCGTCGTATCCGATCCCACCTTGGTCGCTCGTGCTTCCATCCGACCCGTCAGGTTCAGAGTGCCGCTGAACAACTCGCTCCCCTTGAACTTTTCCACCGGCATGGATTCCCCGGTGATCGGTGCCTGGTCCACGCTGCTTGCGCCCGCCACCACCACCCCATCCACCGGCACCCGCTCTCCCGGCTTGACGATCACCACCGTCCCGACCTGCACCTGCCCAACCGGAATGCTGATCTCCCCCTTCCCGCTCCGCACCGTCACCGCCTCGGGTGCCAGGTCCAGCAGGTTGCGGATACTCTGCCGGTTCTTGTCCAGGGTGTAGGACTCCAGAGCCCCCACCACCGCCATGATAAAGATAATAATGGCCGCAGGCCGGAACTCCCCGACGGCCACGGTCGCAGTCAATGCCACGATGACAAACACATTGACGGTGATCTTCCGCCGGCAGATGTCCTGGAAACCGCCAAGGAACCGCGGCCACCCGCCGAACAGCATCGCCAGCAGCGCCACAACGGCGCTCAAGAACACCGGGCCGATCTTCCAATGCGCCAGGGACCAACTCCCCACGATCAGCGCCCCCACAATGCCAGGGACCAGCGCCAGAACGGCGAACTCCCAGGATTTACTCCCTCCGCCGCTGGCAGCATTGTTCCTCATCGCGGCTTCTGCGCGGCCTTGCTCACTTCCTTGCTTTTTGCGGTTTCCTTGCTCTGCGCCTTGTCACTTTCCTCGCCCGGACCACAGCAACTCTGGCCCGGACCGCAGCAGCAGCCGCCGGTCTTGCTGAAGGACTCGCGCAACATTCTGAAGAAACCCTTCTTCGCCTTTTGTTCGTGGATCATATCATCGCCTTGCATTGAATACTTCCGCTTCTGCCTCTCAAAACTTTGCCAGCAAATAGAACCCCGCGCCCACCCGATGCCGTAAGCGGCCATCAGCACCATGCCCCACAGGGCATGGCCTTGAAGCACCGCCGCGCCCAGCACGATAAAGATTCCCGGGTTGCACGGCAGGGAGCATGCCGCCACCCCGCCCCCCATCAATAGTCCCACCACCGCTGCGCCTAAGAACCCCTGGCTCGACGACATTGCCTCGGCTTTTCGAGTAAGCTGCGGGAGCCTCAGCGGCAACAGCTTCAGGGCGGCCAGCCCCAGCACGATCGCTATCAGGCCCGCAAACACCTTCCAGTATCGGCCCAACATCGCCTGCGCCGCCTGCCCCGCGAATCCAGCGAAAAAGCCCAACACGATCAACGCCATCGTGGTGCCAGCCATGAACGACATCGCCGATGCCACCGCCATTCGCCGGTTCACGTCTTCCCGCGTGCCCGAGTAGGCCACCAGCATCCCCATCGCCGGCAGTGTGCAGCAGGCGCTCGCGACAGCGCTCACCAGCCCCAACAACAACGCCAGCGGCACCGCCACCGGCCCCATGCTGGCCGACTGCAGCGTCTCTGTAACCCACTTCATCATGCGGAATATTCCCTATTGCCTGTGTTACTTCGGACAGCATCCAGCCCCGGCCCCTGGCCCACACCCGCCGGCACTCGAAGCGGCAACAAACCCCTGCACGAGCTTCGCCTCCGTAATCTCCCCGGACACCGCGCTCATGCCGCGTCCCTTGACCAAGGCCACCACTCCCGGCACAGACATCTGCTTCCCAATCTTGTCGTAATCAGCCGAGCCTGGTTTCAGGGTAAAGAGCGCGCACTTGGTTCCCTTGCCCTCGAGCAGCCGCGCTGCCGCCTTCATCGGCTTCAAGGGAGCCTTGCCCACCGTCACTTCCTTCCCCGGTAAATAGATGAAAACGGCGTCGGTTTTGATCGCGACGGTGTTCAGCTCGGCAAACGCGCCAATGGTCGTTCCAACGACCGTCTCTTCCACCGCTGCGCCTGAGTTCGTCACCGAGCTGCCTGCCATGATCTCTGTGGCCGCCGGGTCCGCAAAGCCTGCCGGCGACGCTTGAGTCGCGACCTTGTCGCCCTTCACCATCCCTCGCACGACCATTACCCCGGCGATGGCCAGCACGATGACGCCCACCATCCAACGCGCCTTGCCCGGTTTCCCGGCGCTGTCGCAGCCGCAGCCAGGTCCACAGCAGGCTGTGCCCTCTTTCAATGGCTCTATCCTCTCAGGCTGTTTTCCGTCTTCGTTCGGTATGCTCATATGTATCGCTCTTGTTTGCTTTTTGTCATCTGCTGTTCGAACTCCGCGCAGCACTCGCCGCCGCAACAATTCGCTCCCGCTTTGCGCGCCATGATCTCCAGGCTAGTGATGTAATCGCTCGGCTTCGCCCCGGCAGGCAGCTCGGCGATGATCTTCTGATAGAGCGGGTCCTGCCAGTCCACCATGCCGTCTATGTATGCCGCCTTCGACTTCATCACGATCTCTCCCAGGCCTGCAGCTTTGGCCATCCGCTCCGTCTCCGACACCAGCACCGCCCCGGCCACACAGCCCACCAGTGCCTCCACGCTGCGGGCCACAGTCGGCGGCAGCGCCTTCAGCAGCGCCAGGTCCGACACCGCCACCCGCCCGCCCGGCTTCAACACCCGCGCGATTTCCCGCCACACTTGGGGCTTATCGGGAGAAAGATTGATGACGCAGTTGGAAATAACCGCATCCACACTATTGTCCGCCAGCGGCAGGTGCTCGATCTCACCGAGCCGAAACTCGACGTTGTCCAGCCCTGTCCGCTCCCGGTAGGCCTCAATGTTCTTGCGCGCCTTCCCCAGCATCTCCGCCGTCATGTCCACGCCAATGGCCCGGCCCGTCGCCCCTACCTTCTTGCCGGCGATGAACACGTCGAACCCGCCGCCCGCCCCCAGATCCAGCACCATTTCCCCAGGCTGCAGCGCGGCTAGCGCGTTCGGATTTCCGCAAGAGAGGCCCATGTTTGCACCCTCCGGCAGCGCCGCCAGCTCTTCTGCGCTATAGCCAATATGCCTGGCGAGGTTCTCAGACGCCTCCGGCGCGGAGCCGCAACAGGTCGGCGCCGGCCCGCAGCACGAACTGCCGCTCCTGGCTATTTGCCCATAGCCCTCGCGCACTGCCTTCCGCACATCTTCCGCCACCTGCGTTGTTGCTGATTCTTTCATAAAACATTCCTGCTCTCGGCCTCATCCTTCCGCCCGGCTGCGTATGCCTCAAACACCATTTTGATCTCGTCCCTCACCCGCCGAAACACCGCCAGTTTCTCGTCCTCCGTTCCGGCGGCATGGGCAGGATCATCAAAGCCCCAATGATAACGGTTCACCTGGCCTGGAAACATCGGGCACGCCTGGTCGGCTTTGCCGCACACCGTGATCACCGTTTCCACGGGCTGTTGCAGAAACTCGCCCAGGTGCTTCGACCGATGGCCGGAAATATCTATGCCGATTTCCTTCATCACGCCTATCGCCAGCGGGTGCACATAGCCCGCCGGCTTCGATCCAGCGCTCTGCACATCAACCAGGCCGCCTGCCGCCGCGCGCAGAATGCCCTCCGCCAGATGGCTCCGGCACGCGTTGCCGGTGCAGAGAATCAGAACCGTCGGCTTCATTTCCCGCATTGGCGTTTGCATAATTCAACCGGGTCCATCGCCAGTATCTTCTTGAGGCGCGCCGCATCCTCAGCCTCTCGCGGAGACCCATTGATCGATTGCGTCATCCAGCCAATCGCCCGCCGCACAGTCGCCGGCGCATCCTTTCCGGGCAGGCGATAGTACATCCACCGCCCCTCTTTCCGCGCCTCCACCAGCCCCGCCTGATAAAGAATCGAAAGGTGCTTGGACACCGTGGACGCCGCCAGGCCGAACAGCTCTGTAATCTGGCAGACGCAGAGCTCGCCCCCGCGCAACGCGAGCAGCGCTCGGACCCGGTTCTCGTCCGCCAACGCCTTCGTGATGCTCATGAACTCACGCATAACAGTTATCCGTTATTTAGACACATATCGAAATATCAATACCTCCCCCTCCCGGTCCTGTCAACACTCTGGCTGCACCTTTTTGCCATCTGGCACTTACCATCTGCCATCTGCCATCGGCTATCGCAGGACTTCACGTTTCACGCTTCAGCATGCCATCAGTTGAGCGCCTTTGTCGGCCGCCTCGCGGATGCGGGCAGGGGTGAGCGGCGTTTCGCCCTTCTTCAAACCCATTTCGGCGACCTTGAGATCATTGATCCATGTTCCAGCGTTTCGGCTGCCCCGTCCCGTTCTTCAATCGTCCGTCCTCCATCTCGAAATGCCGGTCGAATACATCCAACGCGCGGTGGTCGTGGGTCACCACCATCACCGCAGCCCCGCGCTCATGGGCAACCTTGCGGAACAACTCCATGACCTGGCGGCCCCGCTGGCTGTCCAGCGCGGCCGTCGGCTCATCGGCCAGGATCAGGCTCGGCTCGTTCGCCAGGGCGCGCGCCACGGCCACGCGCTGCTGCTGCCCCCCCGAAAGGGCCTCGGGAAGATTCCTGGCGCGATCCGCGACGCCCAGGTAGTCGAGCAACTCCATCGCACGCGCTCGCGCGCGGCGGGGCGGCACGTCGTTAATTTCAAGGGCCACCTGGATGTTCTCGGCGGCGCTGAGGAACGGAATGAGGTTCGATTTCTGGAAGATGAACCCCAGGTGCTGACGACGGAACGCCCGCAGATCCACCAGGGCGCGGTCGTCATCCATCACCGGTTGCCCGCCAATCACGATGCGGCCGGCCGTGGGCGGGTTGATGAGACCGATGGCTGTCAACAGAGTGGATTTGCCCGCACCGCTGGGGCCGAGCAGGGCCACCACTTCACCCCGGGCCACCTTCAGCGACACATCGCGCATCGCCACGACTTCCGTGTTGCCGGAACCATACACCTTCGTGAGGTTGAAAACCTCGATCGCCGGCGAACTCGCGGCCCCAAGGCTGCTCATGACAGCACCTTGTTCGGCTCCACGCGCATGGCCTTCCAGATACCGAGCAGGCTCGAAAGCACGGAAATGCCCAGCACGATGGCCCCGAGTGACAGCAGATCGGGCGTCTCGATCACCACCAGGCGTGGGAATCTCGGAAAGGCGAACGTGCCCAGCCAATACGCGAGGCCGTAACCCAGCGCGCCGATGATCAGCGCCTGCTGCAGGATCAGACCCACAATGATGCCGTTGCGCGCACCCATCAGCTTGAGCATGGCAATATCATGGATCTTATCCAGCGTGAGCGTGTAGATGATGAGGGCCATGATGATGGTGGATATGATAATGAGCAGCGCGCGGAAGAGGCCGAGTTGCCGCCTGGCCTTGTCCACCATGCCCGCGAGCAGCAGGTCAATCTGTTGCCCTGTCGAATAAACCGTGATGTCGGGCCAGGTCGCAAACGTGGCCTGCACCTGCGCCGCATTCGCCCCGGGCTGCAGCGTGACCATGACCGCGCTCACCTGGGCCGGAGCCAGGGCCGGAATGCCGCTCGCCGGGCCTGCCGCCCGCTCCAACAGCAGCGGCTGCATCCGGCCGATGTCCCGCCCCTCGGCCCGAGCCCGCCGCGATTGCCGCTCCAAACGCACCCCTTCCCCGGGCATGTCGAACTGGATCGCCGCAGCATCGCTCACCGAGAAAAAACACAAGCCGTCGCCACCCGTCCCCACCATGCCTTTGGTCAGCCCCACAACCTCATACGAGTCCTTCCCCAGCCTGAGCCTTTCGCCCAGCGGCAGGCCGAGCGACCGGTCCGCAATCATCTCGAAGTGCGCCTGCCCGAGCGGGCGTCCGGCGGTCAGTGGAATCCATTCTCCCCGGTCCCCGGGCCACGACAACCCCTGGAGGGCACGGCGCGCGCGCGGTCTTCCAGACTGGCCGGCACCCGGGAGATTTCCGCGAAGGGTCCGCGTGTGCTGCCTTGCACCAGCCAGAGGTCCGCACCAATCTTTTCCACCAGCAGCGTGGCCTCCCGGATCAGCCCGCGGTAGATGCCCCCCATACCCATGACAATCATCAACAGCAGACCAATGCCGACCGTTGTGAGGGCGAACCGCCCCAAATTGTGGCGAATGTCCCTGGTGGCGAGGTTCATCCCTGGAATGCGGCGGTCACTTCGCCCCTGCTCCGGTTTCCGGCACGCTGACGCGCTGTCCGTCGCCCAGTTCCTGCCTGAGTTCGCACGGCTTCACGACCTGCTCGCCCGCTGATACCCCTTGCACAATTTCGACGGCTTCCCGCCCCCGCAAACCGGGCGTGACCGCCCGCCACCTGGCCTTGCCGTGCTCGTTGATGAAAACGCCGGCCTTGCCCCCGCGCCACTGGACGAACCCTTGCGGAATCACCAGCGCCTCCGACTTCCTGCCGGTCTCGATAAACACTTCAGCCCGCTGGCCCACCGTCCAGTTGCGCGGCAACTTCTTCACCCGCACATCTGCCAGGAATTCGCGCGTTTCGCGGTCAGTCTCGCGGCCCAGGCGTGCAACTTCCCCCTCGTAGCTCATCCCCGGTTCGGAGCGAAAGACGACACGCGCAGGCTGGCCGGCGACCAGGTCGCTCATCGCGGTTTCATCCACCCACGCAGACACCCAGACCTCGTTGGTGGAAATCAGCTGCATCAGGGAGCCGCCCGGAACGACCACCCCGCCGGGG